>JAURJO010000469.1 GCA_030832235.1 Verrucomicrobiota bacterium | reverse complement strand
CGACCGGGTTGGCGGTGGTGCTGCTGCTCACGACGATCCTGAACCAGGCCGGCCTGCCGGTGGGTACATTCGCCTGGCCGCTGACGCTCGCGCTGGCAGCGGGGACGACGCTGCTCTGGCGCCGGCGCAAAATAGTTTTCCCCGGCCGCGCGCTCGCCCCCTTCATCGCGGCGGCGGTGGCCTCGGTGTTCTGGACGGGCTGGCCGCACTTCCGGTTCAACTTCGACTGGCTGAGCTACGTGAACGACGATTTCGTGAACTACTGCCTAGCGGCGGAGCGGTTCAAGGACTTCGGGTTCTGGCGCGCACCGAAGCTCGAGGAACTCGCCGGCAAGGACATCACGCAGTACTACTGGTTCATGCACGTGCCGGGGCTGATGCGCTTCGGCGCGGAGCTGACGCTCTCGTGGGTCTCGGCGCTGGCGGGCATCAAGGCGCTGCGGATCTTCATGCCGGTGATCATCGGCCTCGGGGTGATCCAGCTCTTTTCGGCGGCGGCGCTCGTCCTGCACCACGGCCGCTGGCGCCGCCGCGCGTGGGTGGCCATGGCGCTGCTCGCGGCGAGCCCGCTCTTCATGCTGGGCACGCTGTACCAGTTGATCG
The DNA here is from genome assembly GCA_030832235.1 of Verrucomicrobiota bacterium. Lineage (GTDB taxonomy): Bacteria > Verrucomicrobiota > Verrucomicrobiia > Opitutales > Opitutaceae > ER46. The sequence goes on along the minus strand of JAURJO010000469.1, from coordinate 17,996 downwards.
CGCAAGTGGGCGGGCTCGGACTGATGCTGGCGGCGATCGTGTTTCTAACGCGCCGCCTGCCGGCCGGTCGCGCGGCGATCGCGCCGACGGCGGCCGGCCTGTCGCTGGTCGGGGCGGCGCTGGCGGTTTTCTACCCGGAGGTGACGGCCTTCGCGGTGCTGGTAGGCGTGGCGTTCGCGGGCATCGAAGCTTTGCGGAAACGGGCGTGGCCGGTTGCGCGGACGCGGCTGTTCCTCTGGGGGATCGTAGGCGTGCTACTCCTGTTGCATACCAACGTGCTGACGTACGTCTTCACGATCATGCTCCAGATGGGGCAGGGCTTCCGCAGCGTGGATCTGAGCCTGTCGCTGTTCCCGTACTTCATGATCCCGACGGGACTGGCGAACCTCCTCGGCCTGATGCCGCTCGCGGTGGTTTACGCGGAACCGTGGACCTCGATCGCGATTGTGGCGGGCCTCATGGCTCTGCTGGCGTGTCTCTTCTCGGCGGCCCGCGAAGCGGCGCGCCCCGCCCCGATGGCGCTCCTGCTGCTGGTGCAATTCGCGCTGGCGCTCCGCCTGATGACCTCGGGCAACGACTTCGGCCTCTACAAGGTGGCGATGTTCATCCAACCCGCGCTGGCCGCGGCCGGCGCGGCGCTGCTCACGCGCGGCCGGGCGGGTTGGGGTGCGCCGGCCGCCATCGCGCTGGTCGCCCTCGCCTGCGCGCCGACCGCTCTGCATTACACGCGCGTTTCCCAAGGCGAACAGGCCGGTGGACTCACGGAAGCGAAACTCGCCTCGGCGCTAGGCACGACGCCACCCGCGGTCGCCCCCGGCACGCGCGTCCTCGCCGACATCAACAACCTCGTGGCGGCGAAGGTCGCGGCATTCGAGCTGCGCGGCAAGGACCTCCGTTTTCTATCACGCGACTACTACCAGCAGATCGCGCCGATCGAGTACGAGCGCCTCGGTGACACCCTTCTCCGCCTGCACCCCCGTTTCGACGACCTGCTGCGCACGAGGCGCATGCTCTCGGAGCGCGACGCGGCGATCACCCGCACGCACACCTTGTTCGAAACCACCTTCCTCGCGCCGGCGACCGGATTTGCCCCCGCGGCCGGCGGCGACACGTACGTGCAGCTCGATCCCGCGCTCGGGCTCTTCAACAAGTTCGCGGTCGAGGGACCCGCGCGGCCCGGTAGTTTCTTCCGCAGCCGTCCGGCGGCGGAAGTGCGAAACCATCTCGTCTTCGTGCACTCGGGCCGAGGCAACCACTACTACCTCGGCGACCGCAACCGCATCGCGATCTTCCAGCCCGAGGCCGACCTTTACACCGACCGCCAGGATATGACGGGCGTCGGCCGCTTCCTGCTGCTCCGCGTGGAGCGGGCCGACGAGGAGTTTTTCCTGCGGATCGCCGCGACCAAGACCTTCATGGGCGCCGGCCACACCGCGTGGTCGACGGGAGCGCGGATCCTCGCGACCCGCGACGTGCCGCTCCGATTCAAGGGCAACGGCGCGGTCAACCGCATTGTCGGCCCGATCCGGCCGGTGATCCTGGACGGCGCCGCCTACCTCGCCATCGACTTCAACGAGTCGCCGTCACAGTTCCCCTCGCCCCGCGCCGGTCTGCAGGCGCTCTACAACACCGTGGTGCCCCTGGATTCGCGCAAGCTGGTCGCCTACGGACGCGACCTCTCCGTCGTCTCGCGCGCGGAACTCGCCGCACTGCGACGCCCGTCGACGCTGAAAAACTTTCCCGCGGACCTCGTGTTCGCACGCGGCCTCGAATTCGCCGGAGTTTACGAGGACGCCTGGCTCTCGCCCGAGAGCGAGTTCACCCTCTCCGCCGGAGCCGCGGGCGGTCTCGTGCGCGTGCGGGGCGAAGTGCCGGAACTGCCCGGATCGGGCCTGGGTTCAGGGACGCTGCGCGCCCGGCTCAACGGATTTGAATTCACCCTGCCCGCGACGTCCGGGGAATTCGATTGGCTGCTGCCCTTGCCTGAGACCGGCGACGCCACGCGGCTCAATCTGCACTTCACCGCAACGACGAAGCTCACCGGCGGTGACGCGCGCCCGATCGGCGGGAAACTCCGCTCGATCGAGGTGCTGTCCAACCTGCCGCAGAAGGAAATGAGCTTCGCCGCTGTCCCCGGGCAGCCGCGGCTGCCGTCGGAAGGAATCGATGCGGACGGCTGGATGCAGCGCACCGTGCGCCTCCATGTTCCCGGAGGCGGCAGGCGCGTGCTCTCGCTGAAGGTGGAGTTTCCCGATTGGAGCGGAAAGAAGACGGGCTCCCTTCGGTCCGGCATCGCGGGCGTGTCCGGCACCCGCGAGCACACGCTCACGGCCGGCCAGTACGCGATGATCGAGATCGGCCTGCCAGCCTCGGCCGGACTCCAGACCGTGGAAATCTCCGGAGCGGACGACTTCCCGCTTCCCTCGCCGGACGGCCGGCGGCGAACGGGTCGCCTTGTATCCGCCGAACTGATTCCCGTGGCACCATGAGCGCCTCCTCCCTGCTCGTCGTCAAGGCCGACACCCTGGGCGACCTCGTGCTCTTCACGCCCGCGATCCGGGCGCTCCGCGCGCACCTGCCCGGGGCCCGGATCGGCGTCGTCGTGCGCGAGGCATACCTCGACCTCGGAGAGCTGATCGAGCCCGGGGTGGAATGGATCGGCACCTCGATCGACCCCTTCAACGAAGGACCGGAGGCGCGCCGGGAGGAACTTTCGCGCGTGCGCGACGCGGCGAGCAGGATCAGCCCGCGCCTCGTGATCGCGGCGAGCTCGCGGCGCAACTGGCTGGAGACCGCGCTCGCGGCCGACGCGCGGACCGCGCGTCGTTTCGCGTTCGTCAACGCGGACGATGCGTTCTTCGCGACGCAATTGCGCGTCGCGCTGGGTGTGGACGCGACCGGTTTGTTCGAGGAACTCGCGCCCGCCCCGGCCGATGAACCCGACTGGCGCCGCAACCTGCGTCTGGTTTCCGCCGCGCTGGGACGCGCCACGGAGGCCGTCGCGCCGGTGCTCACGCCCGGAGAACGTGGCCAGACGGAGCTCCTGGCGCGATTCGGGTTGGAGCGGGGACGTTACGCCGTCTGCGCGCCCGCAGGCTTCGCGAACGTCCGGTTGAAAACGTGGCCGGCGGAACGCTTCGCGGCCGTGATCGCGGAGCTTCGCCAGCGCCACGGGCTGCCGACCCTGCTGATCGGTTCGGAGACGGAACGAGACCACCTCGCATCGATTCCGGGCGCGGCGGCGCTCTGGACCGGCGGGCGCGGGGATCTCGCCTTGCTGGCCGGATTACTTTCGCACGCGGCGGTTTACGTCGGCAACGACACCGGCGCGATGCACCTGGCCGCGGCCACGGGAGTGCCGGTGGTCGGGGTATTCGGCGGTGGCACCTGGCCGCGCTTCACTCCGGCCGCGCGGCACGGCGCGGCGGTGGTGCACCCGTTGCCCTGCTTCGGCTGCGGCTGGGACTGCGCGTTCGGATGCGCCCATTGCCTCGATCGCATCGCGGTCGAGGACGTGACCGCGGCGGTCGCGCGGGCGCTGAGCGGCGCGGAGTTCGAGACCCGCGCCGTCGACCGGATGGACACGGGAACGCGGGCCCTCGTCGCCGACGCGGCGAAGCGCCACCGCGCCGCGCAGGCGGGACATCTGGAGCGGCAGCATAAGCTGGAGGAGCTCACGCAGCTCGACCGCGAGAAGGACCGCGAGATCCTCGCGCAACACGAAGGCATCCTCGACAAGGAGCGCGAGATCGCGGCGCTGAAGACCGTCTGCGACGAACGGGAGAAGACGATCTTCATCCTCGACGGCCACGTGCGGCACTTTCAGGCCGAGAACGGCCAGCTGAAGGCGCGGTTGGAGGTGGCGGAAAAGACCCTCTCGGCGCTGCCGGCGGATCCGGCCCGGGCCGCGGCCGCGATCGCGGACCAACTGGTGCACATCCGCAACCTCGAGGCGCTGCGGATCGCGCACGAGGCCGAGCTGGCGGAATTGCGCCGTCTGCGGTCGAACCTGACCGAAGGACTCCATGCGCTCGAGGCGGCTAAACATTACGGGCGCCTGCTGGCGGAGAAGGAGGCGGTGATCCGCGGGCTGAGCACCGGGGTGGCGGAGCGCGACCGCGTGATCGCGGAACTCGCGGCGGAATCGAGCCACTCGCTCGCGGAGCTGCGCCGCCTCTGGCTGGCGCTGAAGCTGCGCTGGCGGGAGGGAGTGACACGTCCGCTCGACGAGTTCGCCTTCCGGCGCCTCGTCGAGGGTCAGCCGATGCAGATCGGCGTCCTGCGCCACCATGATCCGCGTCCGCTGGCCTGGGACCGGGAGCTCGCGCGCCGCGCCGGCCCCGGCGCGGTCGGCCCGCGGATCGCGATGGTGACGCCGAGCTTCGGCCAGCGGGATTTTCTCGAACGCACGCTCCGCAGCGTGCTCGACCAGTCGTATCCGAATCTCCTTTACGTCGTGCAGGACGGCGGCTCGACCGACGGCAGCGTGGACGTCATCCGCGGGCACGCGGGACGCCTGCACGCCTGGGCCTCGGAGAAGGACGCCGGGCAGGCCGACGCGATCCGCCGCGGCTTCGCGCGGCTGGAGGGTGATTTGGGGCCGGACGACGCGATGGCGTGGCTGAACTCCGACGACCTGCTGGCGCCCGGTGCGCTCGGGTTCGTGGGCCGGTATTTCGCGGAGCACCCGGACGTCGACGTGATCTACGGCCACCGGATCATCATCGACGAGAACGACGGCGAAGTCGGCCGCTGGGTGATGCCGCGCCACGACCCCGAGACGCTCGAATGGATCGACTACGTGCCGCAGGAGACGCTCTTCTGGCGCAAGCGCGCGTGGGACCGCGCCGGTGGCATCGACCCCACCTTCCAGTTCGCGTTGGACTGGGACCTGCTCGCGCGGTTCCAGCAGGCCGGCTGCCGGATGGTGCGGGTGCCGTGGTTTCTCGGGGCGTTCCGCGTGCATTCGGCGCAGAAGACCTCGCAGGCGATCCACACCACGGGCGCGGAGGAGATGCGGCGGATCCGCGAGCGCTTCCACGGTCACCGGCACGACGACCACGCGACGATCGAGAGGTTCGCACGACGCACCCGCCTGCGCGGGGCGCTCACGGCCCGACTTCTCGCGCTCGGCATCCGCTGGTGAGTCCGGCGCGGACCGCGGGAATTCCGCTTCCGCACCGCGGCACTTTGTGTTTCCTCGCGCCATGCTCCTGAGCGTCGTCGTCCCCGTCTACAAGGAGGAGAAGAACATTCCCGAGTTTCTCCGCCGGCTGCGGCCGATCCTCGGGGCGGTGACGGAGGACTATGAGATCATCTTCTCGCTCGACCCCTCGCCGGACCGCACGGAGGACGTGATCCTCGAGCACCGGGCGGCGGATCCCCGCATCCGGCTGCTGAAGTTTTCCCGGCGCTTTGGTCAACCGATGGCGACGCTGGCGGGCCTGCAGTATTCCACCGGGGACGCGGTGATCGTGATGGACGTCGACCTGCAGGATCCGCCGGAGCTCGTGGGCCAGATGGTGGCGAAGTGGCGCGAGGGCTTCGACGTGGTGCTGCCGCAGCGCCGGGAGCGCACGGGTGAGCCTTGGATCAAGAAGACGGTGGCGGCGACGGGCTACAAGGTGATCAACAAGATCGCCGACGTGCGAATCCCGCCGAACACCGGCGACTTCCGGCTGATGTCGCGCCGGGTGGTCACCGAGGTGGTTAAGCTGAAGGAAAGCCACGGCTTCCTGCGCGGCATGGTGGCGGTGGTGGGGTTCCGGCAGGCGATCATCCCGTTCGACCGCCCCGCGCGCTTCGCGGGCGAGACGAACTACAACCGCTTCATCGGCTCCCTCCGCATCGGGTTCAACGGCATCTTCTGCTTCTCGACCTACGCCCTCACGCTGAGCACCTGGCTCGGCTTCGCGGTCTCGGTTTTTTCGTTCCTGCTGATGGCGGTGTACCTCTTCTACAAGCTGATGGGCTGGACGATCGTGTGGGGCAACCCGACGCTGGTGATCCTGATCTCGTTCCTCGGCGGCATCCAGCTGATCAGCGTGGGAATCCTGGGCGAGTACATCGGCCGGATCTACGAGGAGGTGCGGGGGCGCCCGAAGTTCATCGTGGAACGGGCCGAGGGATTCGGCGGACGCTGAGCGGGGACGATCCGAGGCGCCAACGCCGGCCTTCGCTGGAAAATGAGACGCGCTCCCTTGCGCTGGCTGACCGGCGCGATCTGCCTGTTTCTCGCGGTGGCATGGCTCGCGCGGCGGAGCTATCCGCCCGTGCCATCGCCGCTCGAGCTCCGGCTCTCCCTGCCGCGCGGGGAGGCCGGCCGTTGCGAGCCGCTGATCGTGACCGGACAGACCTCAGCGGGCACGCTGCTCTACGTGCGTTACACGGGACCGGACACCATCGTGTTCGGCTACGACAGCTGGGCGGTGGGCGGCCCGGAGTCGGCGGATATTCGTATCCAACCGGGTACTACGACGTCGTTGACGATCGTGATGCCGGCCTTCGCCGCGCCTCTCCGGGTGGATCGAAAGGCCCGCGGACCGCTGCGCGTGGATTACGCGGGACGGACGGTGCTCAGCGGGGAGGTGCATTACCACGGACGCGCGCCGCATGAGATCCACTTCGGCGAGAACCCTATCGGAGGGACGATCACGAACTCGTTTCTCCGCGGTCGGATCACGACCCGCGCGGGCACGGAACTGCGCGGGCGGCCGGAGGCACTCTTTCCCGCCGCCCAGAGAGTCGCCGATTGGATCCAACGCGAACCGATCGCGGCGCTGCTGGCGCTCGCCCTGGCCGCGCTGGGCGGCTGGTGGCTGCCGCCGCTGGGATCACGGCTCGCCGCGCACTGGCGCGGGCGGCGCGATCCGATCGTGAACGTGCGGCGGCGGCCGCCGCACGGGACGTTCGCGGCGACCGGGGCTGTTTGCACCCTGCTCTTCGCGGCAGCGATCTCGGGCTGGAACTTCGACCTGCTCGCGCGGGAGTCCTTCGGGCAATTCTACGATCATCAGGCCGCGAGCCTGCTGCACGGACGCCTCGACGTCCCCAAGGAGGCGCTGGGCGAGGAGGCGTTCCTTTTCGAAGGAAAGGTCTACGGCTATTTCGGTCCCACCCCGGCGCTGCTGCGGATGCCCTTCAACCTTGCGGAAACCGGCTTCGGCCGGCTGAGCCGCAGCTTCATGGTGGCGTACTTCGTGGCCTGCCTTGTGGCCGCGTACCTGCTCCTCATCCACGCCGCGCGCCGGTTGGGCGGCAAGGATGCCTGGCCGGCCCGGCGGCAGGTGGTGCTGCTGATCCTCGGGGCGGGAACGGGCAGCAGTCTCTTTTTCCTGGGCAGCCGGGCCTATGTCTACCACGAGGCAATCCTGTGCGGCGCGGCGTTCGCGCTCTGGAGCGTGTGGGCCTCGCTGCGGTGGCTGGAGCGCGCCGGAACCGGCTCGAGCTGGCTGGGAGCCCTGGTCTGCGGCGTGCTCGCCGTGCACGCCCGTCCGCCGGCCGGACTGTTCGCGCTCGCGACGTTGGGTTGCACCGCCGCGGTCCTGCTCGCGCGGGTGATGTTTGACCCGAGGAGCAGGAGCTCCGGAGCCGCCCTGCGCTTCGTGGCCATCGGCTTCCTCACCGTGGTCGGCGTCCTGAGTTTCAACGCCCTCAGCTATGGCAAATTCCGCTCCCTCGACGGCGCGCCGCTGCGCTACCACGTGCAATACGGGCCGGAACGGCTGGCCAACATCGAAGGCCGCAACTTCCACGCCGGTAACGTGGCCTACGGACTCGCCGGCTACGTCTGGCGGCCCAACGCCGAGCTGCGCCCAACCTTCCCTTATTTCTTTATCCGCGGGAATGACCCCCTCGATTTCCCCGGCAGCCGGATCGACCTGCCCGAGAACACCCTGGCGCTGCCGTGGACGATGCCCACCCTGACCCTGCTCTCGGCGCTGGCCTTCGGCGTGATGTGGCGGCGCTGGCCCGGCGCGACCGCGCCGCTCGTCGTGCTGGCGGGCGGACTCGCACCCATGGCCGCCGCCCTTCTCGCCGCGATCGCGCAGTCCCACCGCTACACGGCCGACTTCGTGCCGTTCCTCATCGCCGCGGCGGCGTTCGGCTTGGCGGGGAGCGATATCCTCACCACCACCGCACGCCGGTGGTGGCTGGGGCTTACCTTCGTCCTCACCCCGGTCGCCGTCGCGATCACCTTAGCCGTAACCGTGCACTACCAAGGGGAGGGCGTCTGGGGCGTTTCCGAGGAGATCAAGGCGCGATATCTCGCCATGCGCCGCTGGAGCGATCACGTTCTGGGCCTGAAACCATGACGCCCGACCGGCCGCACCGCGTCCTTGTCTTCATCGTCGCCTACCACGCGGAGACGACGATCGTGGGCGTGCTCGAAAGGATCCCGGCGCTGGAGGGCTACGACGTCGAGGTGCTGATGATCGACGACGGCTCGACCGACGGCACCTTCGCGCTCTCGGAGAAACTGCGCCGGCTGAAGACCTACCGGCACAAGCTCACCGTCCTCGCGAACCCGGTGAACCAGGGCTACGGCGGCAACCAGAAGCTCGGCTACCACTACGCGATCGAGCACGGCTTCGACTTCGTCGTCCTCGTCCACGGCGACGGCCAGTACGCGCCCGAGATGCTGCCGGAAATGCTCGCGCCCCTCGCCCGCGACGAGGCCGACGTGGTGCACGGCTCGCGGATGCTCGTTGCGCGAAACGCGCTCAAGGGCGGCATGCCGTTGTACAAGTTCGCCGGCAACAAGCTGCTCACCTGGTACCAGAACCGCGTGCTGCGCAGCCGGCTCAGCGAGTTTCACACCGGCTACAAGGCGTACTCCACCGCCGTGCTGCGGCGCATCCCGTTCGAGCTCAACTCGAACGTCTTCCACTTCGACACCGAGATCATCATCCAGCTTTTGCGCGCCCGCGCCCGCATCACGGAGATCCCGATCCCGACCCATTACGGCGACGAGATCTGCCGGGTGAACGGCCCGCGTTACGCGCTCGATGTGATCAACGCCTCCACCGTCGCGCGCCTGCAGGACTACGGTCTCGTTTACCGCCGCAATTTCGACGTCGAGTCCCTCAACCCCCACAACGCGCACTACCACGCGAAGCTCGATTTTCGCAGCACCCACTCGGAGGCCCTCGCGGAGGTGGCCGCCGGCGCCACGGTGCTCGACCTGGGCTGCGGGCCCGGACACCTCTGCCCCGCGCTTCACGCCCGCGGCTGCCGCGTGATCGGAGTCGACCAGTTCAAGCCCTCCGTCGCCGAGGAACACTTCGACGAGTTCCACGTCACCGACCTCAACCGCGACCCGCTGCCCCGCGAACTCGGCGACGTGCAGGTCGTGCTCGTCCTCGACATCATCGAGCACCTCATCTCACCCGAGGCGTTCTGCGACACCCTGCGACGGCGCGCACAGGAGAACCCGGGGCTCCGGATCGTGATCTCGACCGGCAACGTCGGCTTCATCGTCACACGGCTGATGCTGCTGCTCGGACAGTTCAACTACAACAAGCGCGGCATCCTCGACCTCACCCACACGCGGCTCTTCACGTTCTCCTCACTGCGCCGACTGCTGCGGGAAACGGGATTTGTGGTGGAACGTGAGACCGGTATCCCCGCGCCCATCCCCCTCGTCGTGCGCGGCCGCCTCTGGCAACGCACGCTGATGGGGCTGCAGTCCGTACTCATCCGGATTTCCCGGGGACTGTTCGCTTACCAGATGCTCATGGTGGTGCGTCCGCTGCCGACCCTTTCCCGGCTGATGGGCGACGCGGAGCGCCACAGCGCGCGCAAGGCCGCGGAGCTGGCACCCCTTACCTGAGCGGATCCCTGGTGCCCGACCCCGCCATCCTTCCGGCGTGAAAACGATCCCTCTCCGCCGGTTGGTCGCCTGGTCTGCCGCCACGCTCGCGACTTTCCTCATTCTGACCTCCGTCCGGGTCGAAGAACCGTGGGCCCTCCTGCCAAACCCCTTAGGGATCGACGTCACGTTGGCCGACCGGACTGGACCGCGCTCCGATCCGCTGATCGTGTCCGGCGAAACCGGCCGCGGGGATTTTCTCTCGCTGCGGATCGGGGAAAAAGGCGAGGCCGTCGTGGTCTACGACAGCTGGGGTCACCCCGGCATCACATCGCGCCCGTTCCGGATTCCGGACGACGGACGAATGCGACTGACCATCGTGATGCCGGCGCTCGACGGGGTGAAGCCGGCGCCCGAGTCCGGTGAAGCGAGGCTCGAGGTGAAACTGGGCGGCGAGGTGATCCTCGCGGAGAAAGTTCATTTCTACCCGCGCGCCCCGGCTCGAATTTGGTTCGCGGCAAACCCGATCGGAGGAGCCGCTTGCGGACCTGTTTTGCGCGGGTGGATTCGGGATACGAATACGGGTGGCGAGTACCGTGGCACGCCCTCGACGGGATACTCATGGATCCAGCGCATCCGACGGAACTCGGGCCTGGCGTTGGCGTGGCTGCGCCAGGCCCCGGGTGAAGCGGTATGGCTCCTGGTTTTCTCGCTGAGCCTTGTCGCGACGGTGGCGTTCGCCGCGGGCCGTGGCGTTTTTTCCGCGATCGCCGCACGCCGCGTGTGGCGGCACCGCTGGTTTCTCGGCGTCTCGGCGGTGCTGACCCTTGGTTTCACGTGGGTGGTGACGCTCGGCAACTTCCGGCTCAATGAGCGAGAGATCTTCGGAAATTTCTACGACTACCAGGCCGCGAGCCTCCTGCAGGGCCGGCTCGACGTGCCCGAGGAGGCGATCGGCGGCGAGGCGTTCGAGGCAAAGGGAAAACTCTACGGCTACTTCGGCCCCACTCCGGCGTTGCTGCGGCTGCCGTTCGTCGCGACGGGGCTTGCGTTCGGAAATCTGAGCCGCGCCGCGATGCTGCTGTATTTCGGGATCACACTCGCGTGCGCCTACCTGCTGCTCCGCGAGGCGCGGCGCTTCACCGGCGATACCGGGGACGATCCGGTGCCACCGCGCGCGGCCACGGTCATCCTACTTACCGCCAGCGGTTGGGGCAGCACGGTGCTCTTCCTCGCCACCCGCGGCCTGATTTTCCACGAGGCGATCCTGGGCGGCATCGCGTTCGCGCTGGTGTCGTGCTGCTGCAGCCTGCGATTCCTTCGGCTGCCGGCGTCGCGCTGGTGGATCGGGGCGCTAATCGCGGGTATGCTTTCGCTCCACACGCGACCGCCGACGGGGCTTTTCTCCCTGACCCTGCTGGGCTGCGTGGCGGTGGCCCGCGCCTTCCGGAAAACCCATCCCTCTTCCGCGCGCGGCGCGGCGATCTCGACCGGGAAGGACCTTCTGCGCTACGCCTCGATCGGCCTCGCCTGCGCCGCCGGCACGCTGACGCTGAACGTCCTCGCCTACGCGAAATTCGGCGTATTCGACCCAGCCCCACTTCGGATCAGCCGGCCGTACGCCAATCCCGAGCGCATCAACGCGATCGACGGCAAGAGCATGCACGCCGCAAACATCCCGTACGGCTTCTACACCTATGTGATTCGCCCCAATCTCCGCTTCGAGTCGGGTTTTCCCTGGATCTACCTCGGATCGAACACCCCGGGCCACCACTTCCCCGCGGCCAAGATCGATCTGCCCGACCACACGCTGGCGATGCCCTACTCCATGCCGGGGCTTTTCCTCCTCGCCACCGCGGGATGCCTGCTGGCGTTCGCAACCGTGCCCCCGTTACGGGTACCGGTCGCCGTCACGTGGTCGGCGTGCATTCCGATGAGCCTCGCGCTCTTCGCCGCGGTCGCGACCGCCCAGCGTTACACGGGGGATTTTTGTCCGCTTCTGATCACCGCCGCCGCGCTCGGCCTCGCGGGCATATCCGCCCTGCGGCCCGCCGCCCGGGTTGTTGCGCTGGTGCTCGCGGGCCTCGCGACCGCCGCCGCCGTGGCGGTCACCTGGGCGCTCACCCTGCATTACCAAGGTGACACGCTCTGGGGCGTGCCGGAGGAGACGCGCGCCCAGTACCGCGAAATGCGGCGCGCGGTCGACGAGACGGTGACGCAGCGCCTGCGCTGAAACGCTCCGCGACGGCAGCGCCGGTTTTGCATTCCCTCGCGCGGCGATTCGGCTCTCATCCCTGCTTCGCACGATGCAACACGCCTTCGTCACCGGCGCCGCCGGATTCATCGGCTCCAATCTTGTCGACCGCCTGCTGGCGGACGGAGTGCGGGTGACCGGCTGGGACAACCTCTCGACCGGCCAGCCGCGTTTCCTCCAGGGCGCGACCGCCCATCCGCAGTTCCGCCTGGTACGCGGCGACAACCTCGACCTGACCGCGCTGACCGCGGCGATGAAGGGCGCGGACTTCGTCTTCCACCTCGCGGCCAACGCCGACATCCGCGACGGATGGAAGCACCCGGCGAAGGATCTGCAGCAGAACACGGTCGCGACCTTCAACGTGCTGGAGGCCATGCGCGCCAACGGCGTGCGCCGCATCGCGTTCTCGTCGACCGGCTCGGTCTACGGCGAGGCGCTGGTCACGCCGGAAACGCCGACGCCGGAGGACGACTCGTTTCCCATCCAGACCTCGCTCTACGGCGCCTCGAAAACCGCGGGGGAAGGCCTGATCTCTGCGTACGCGGAGGGCGCGCAGATCGACGAGGCGTACGTGTTCCGCTTCGTCTCCATCCTCGGGGAGCGCTACACCCACGGCCACGTCTTCGACTTCTACCAACAGCTGATCGCGCATCCGGACCACCTACGCGTGCTCGGCAACGGCACCCAGCGGAAGAGTTACCTCTACGTGCAGGACTGCATCGACGCCATGCTCCACGTTACCCGCGCCGCCACCGCCCGCGACGCGAAGCACCGCACGCAGATCTACAACCTCGGCACGCCGGAATTCGTGCAGGTCAACGACAGCATCCGTTTCATCTGCGCCGCGCTCGGATTGAAGCCCCGACTCGATTACACCGGCGGCGACCGGGGCTGGGTGGGCGACAATCCATTCATCTTCCTCGACACAAAGAAGATTCAGGCCACCGGCTGGCGCCCGAAGCTCACGATCGAGCAGGGCATCATCCGTACGCTTCGCTGGCTCGAGGCCAACCGCTGGGTCTACGAGACACGCGGGTAAAAGTTCTCTCGCCCGCCTCCACTCCGCGGCATGAACCTCGTCGTCACCGGATCCAGCAGCGGCATCGGCCGCGCGCTCGTCGAGCGACTGCTGGCGGGAGGTCATCGGATCTGGGGCATCGCGCGCTCGGATCAATCGGGTTTCGCCAGGCACCACGCGGGTTTCACGGACATCCGCGCCGACGCGGCCGACTGGAAACTCATGGAAGCCGCGGCCCGCGAAGTGGCCGCCGCCACGACCGCGATCGACGGGCTGGTGACCTGCGCCGGGGTGCAAGGCGAGATCGGCTGCGCCCTGGAGGCGGACCCGGCGGGATGGAGCGCGACGGTGCGCGCCAACCTCGACAGCACCTATTTCGCGATCCGCGCCTTCGCTTCGCTGCTCCGGGCAGCCCCGCGCCGGGCGAAGATCGTGTGTTTCTCGGGTGGCGGCGCCACCAAGCCCCGCACCCGTTTCTCCGCCTACGGCTCAGCGAAAACCGCAGTGGTGCGGCTCGTCGAAACCATCGCGGAAGAGGAGCGCGGACAACCGTTCGACATCAATTCACTCGCCCCGGGTGCGATCAACACCCGCCTGACCGACGAGGTGCTCGCGCTGGGGCCAGCCGTCGTGGGCGAGGCGGAATACGCCGCCGCACAGCGCCAAAAGGCCGGGGGCGGTGGATCGCTCGAAGGCGCCTTGGACTGCGTCGAATGGCTGCTCTCCCCGGGAAGCGACGGCATCAGCGGCCGCCTCATCTCGGCCCCATGGGACCCATGGAAAAGCCTAGGCTCCCGCCGCGACGAGCTCGCAACCACCGACATCTACACGCTACGCCGTATCGTCCCTGAGGACCGCGGCGCGAAAAGCTAGGTCTGCGGATTTACACCCGGGCACACCCGAATGGTTTTTTGATCGCCGCGACGGGGTTGAGAAGGCCGCGGTATTTCCATTCCGTCCCGAAGCCTTCACTTCTTCGCAACCTCGTAACGGTACGATGGCGATTCCGCTGGTCTCGTGGCTTGAGTGAATTCGCGGTCGCACCGTTTTATCAGTCCACCCCCACCCTCACCGCTTCTTGTTGAGCGCGGCGCTGAACCAATCGCCGGAAAGGTTTTGCGGCGGGCGTGGCGCGGCGGGGGCCGCTGGACGCGGACCACCACCGGGACGCGGTCCGGGGCCGGTGCGTGGGCCGGCGGCGCCGGGGACGGTCTTCGGGCCGAGCACGGGATTGCTGCGCATTGAGAGCGCGATGCGTTGCCGCGGCAGGTCGACCTCCAGGACCGTGACCATCACCTTCTGCTGCGGCTTCACGACCTCGGCGGGGTCCTTCACAAACGAGTCGGCCAACTGGCTCACGTGCACGAGGCCGTCCTGATGCACGCCGACGTCGACGAAGGCGCCGAAGGCCGTGACGTTCGTCACGATGCCCGGGAGCTTCATGCCGGGCCGCAGGTCCTCGGGCTTGTTCACACCCTCGGTGAAACTGAACGCCTCGAATTTCTCACGCGGGTCGCGCCCGGGCTTGGCGAGTTCTGCGAGGATGTCGTTGAGCGTCGGTAGGCCGACCTCCGGCGTGACGTATTTCTCCGGGCGGATGCGCGCGCGCAAGGTGCCATCGCGCATCAGGTCGGCGACGGTGGCGCTAACGTCGGCCGCCATGCGCTCGACCAGGGCGTAACGCTCGGGGTGGACGGCACTGCCGTCGAGCGGGTGCGCGCCGTCGCGAATGCGGAGGAAGCCGGCGGCCTGCTCGAACGCCTTGGGCCCGAGGCGCGGCACTTCACGGAGATCGGCGCGGGAACGAAAGGCACCCTTTTCGTTGCGGCGCGCGACGATCGCCGCGGCCGTGGCGGCGTTGAGCCCCGAGACGTAGCTGAGCAACTGCTTGGACGCGGTGTTGAGTTCGACACCGACTCCGTTCACCGCGCTGACGACCGTGTCGTCGAGCGAACGCTTGAGCGCGCTCTGCTCGACGTCGTGCTGGTACTGGCCAACGCCGATCGACTTGGGGTCGAGCTTCACCAACTCGGCGAGCGGGTCCATGAGCCGGCGGCCGATGGAGACGGCGCCGCGCACGGTAAGGTCGTGGTCGGGGAACTCCTCCCGGGCCACCTCGCTGGCGGAGTAGATCGAGGCGCCGGACTCGTTGACCATGACCAGCGGGATGGAAGCGGGCAGACCGAGGGTGCGGACGAACGCCTCGGTCTCGCGGCCGGCGGTACCGTTGCCGATGGCGATGGCTTCGACCTTAAAAAAGTTCACGAAGCCGAGCAGCTTCTCGCGCGCCTCGGACGGATCGCGGTCGGGGAAAACGACATCGTTGTGGAGCAGCTTGCCCTGGCGATCGAGAAGGACGGTCTTGCAGCCGGTGCGGAACCCCGGGTCGATGGCCATGACCGCGCGTTGGCCGAGCGGAGCGGCAAGCAGCAACTCGCGGAGATTGCCGGCGAAGACGCGGATCGCGGCCTCGTCGGCCCGCTTCTTCGACTCGAGCCGCATCTCGGTCTCCATCGCGGGACAGAGGAGCCGCTTGCAGGCGTCCTGCACCGCCAGCACGACCTGGTCGGCGGCGGGACTCCGGCCGCGGACGAAGAGGGCCTGCACGGCGGCGAAGGCCGCGCTCTCGTCGGGCAGCTGCACGCGCAGCATGAGAAACAGTTCTTTTTCACCGCGGCGCATCGCGAGCACACGGTGCGACGGGGCCTTGGCGAGCGGCTCGCTCCAGTCGAAGTAGTCCTTGAATTTCGCGGCCTCGGGATCGGTCTCCTTACTGGAGAGGACCTTGGTCGAAATCACGGCGTCCCTCTGGAACACCGCGCGGAGGCGGGAGCGGGCGTCCTTGTCGTCGCTCACGCGCTCGGCGATGATGTCGCGCGCGCCCGTGAGGGCCTCCTCGACGGAAGCGATCTTGGCGGGCTGGTTCTTGCCGTCGTCGGGCACGTACTCGCGACCCACATGGGCCTGGGCCGCGGCATTGACGTCGGTGGCGGGGTCCTGGGCGAACACAAGGTCGGCGAGCGGCTCGAGGCCCTTCTCGCGGGCGATGGTGGCGCGGGTGCGTTTCTTCGGGCGAAACGGCAGGTAGATGTCCTCGAGCGCGGTGAGCGTGTCGGCGCCGGCGATCGCCTTCGCGAGGGCGTCGGTCAACAGATTGCGCTCCTTGAGCGAGGCGAGGATGGACGCGCGTCGCTCATCAACGGCGCGGAGTTGCTCGAGGCGGTCGCGGATGGCGAGCACCTGGACCTCGTCGAGCTCGCCCGTGGCCTCTTTGCGGTAGCGCGCGATGAACGGCACCGTGGCGCCCTCGGCGAGCAGCTGCGCCGTGGCGGCGACCTGGAAGACCTTGACGTTGAGCTCGCCGGCAAGGCGGAGCACGTGGTCGGCGTTGGGCGGAGTTTGGGTGGAAGCCGGGGCGGCGACAGCGGACATCAGGGAAAAGGCGCCGAGCACACGTCTTCGCGGTGGCGGGGCAATCAGGAAAACATCGCGAACCGAGCGGAACGATTGGCTCGTGGCGAGAAGCCCCGGCGAACCCGCCGATCGCGCTTTGAATCGAAACTCCCAGGGGCGATCCGGCGGCTACCCTCGACTTCCCTCATCCCGCCCGACGCGGCGGAGCTGCGCCGGGCCGCACGTGCGGGCTTGCGCCCGACCTTGCTCGCGAAAAACTTCGTATCCCCGCGCCGGTTCCCGGCGTCTGCCCCCTAAATCCTCAACCTTATGATCCCCATCGACACCTCGTATCTTAATCGTCGCGACTTCATCAGCTTCTCGGCGCTGGCCGCGGCGGCGCTAGGCTTCTCCGGCTGCACCACGCTGGCGAAGCAGCCCCGCAAGCCCCGCCCGATCGCCGCGGGCGCCAAAGTGCGCTTCGCGCAGGTCGGCTGCGGCGGCAAGGGCTTCAGTGACGCCATGGCCCAGAAGGACGAGGAGGTCGTCGCGCTGTGCGATATCGACGCCACCCGCCCCAACGTGAAGAAACTTCGCGAGACCTTCCCGAAGGCGAAATTCTACACCGACTTCCGGAAGATGCTGCTCGAGATGGACGACCAGATCGACGCGGTGGGCGTGGCCACGCCGGACCACATGCACTTCCTGCCCGCCTACATGGCGGTGATGCTGGGCAAGCACGTCTATATCCAGAAGCCCCTCACCCAGACGGTCGGCGAGGCGCGCGAACTCCTACGCCTTTCCCGTCTCAACGGCGTTTGCTCGCAGATGGGTAACCAAGGCCACGCCGGCGAGGGCATCCGCCTTGTGCGCGAGTGGTTCCAGGCCGGGCTGCTCGGTGAGGTGCGCGAGGCGCAGATCTGGACCAACCGTCCGGTCTGGCCGCAGGGTATGCAGGCTTGGCCGAAGGCTGACGCCGCCCCCGCCGGTTTCGACCAGAACCTGTTCCTCGGCCGCGCTCAGGACCGCCCCTACAGCAGCGAGATCCATCCGTTCAAGTGGCGCGGCATTATTGACTATGGCTGCGGCGCCCTCGGCGACATGGCGTGCCACATCATGGACGCCGCGTTCTGGAACCTCGAACTCGCCCAGGCATCCTCGGTCACCGTCGAGTTGAAGAAGATCGAGCAGAAGAGCTCGGTCGCGTTCCCGAAGTCCGCCGTCGTGGAGTTCAACTTCCCCGCCCGCGGCAAGCTGCCCCCCGTGAAGCTCACCTGGTCCGAAGGCGGCGAGAGGCCCGAGACCCCCGCCGGCCTTAAGCAGGACAACCGCCAGCTCGCCAAGGGCGGCCAGCTGATCATCGGCAGCAAGGGCACGGTTTACGACGGCAACGACTACTGCAACAGCCCCCGCTTCATTCCCGAGGCGAAGCATAAGGAGCTGGTCGAAGGCGGGAAAATGCCGCCGAAGACCGTGCCACGCGTGCCGGAAAACAACCCGCACAAGGAGTGGATCGTCGG
>JAURJO010000468.1 GCA_030832235.1 Verrucomicrobiota bacterium | reverse complement strand
CACGCACGCGACCTCGGGAGCAAGGGCGGGCACGGGAACAAGGCCCTGGAAGGGATGGATGCGCATGGGAAAGGGACGCGGAGCAAAGCCGGCGCTGCGGCCGGTTGACACGGAAAAAATCGCGGGGCCGGAAAACAAAAAGCCCCCCGGAGCAAACCGGAGGGCGGCAAAGGAACGGAAGAAGCTTACTTCTTAGCGCCGCGCTTGAACTTCGAGGTGAACTTCTCGACGCGTCCCGCAGTGTCTACCAGGCGCTTCTCGCCGGTGTAGGCCGGGTGGGAGTCCATCGTGACGTCGCGCACCACAACGTGGTACTCGACACCATCAATCTGCTCCTTGCGGGCGGACTTCATGGTGGACTTGGTGAGGAAACGACGGCCGGTGCCGATATCCAGGAAGCAGACGTCGTTAAGAGCGGGATGACCTTGTGCTTTCATCGCAGTGACAGGGAGTTAGCCTTGGCGGGCCTTATAACGCGGCTCGACCTTGTTGATGACGTAAATCTTGCCGCGACGACGGACCACCTGGCAGGCGGGGTGACGCTTCTTGGCCGATTTGATGGAGGAAACGACTTTCATAAAAGGGCTGAAGGCATCCCGCGCCATTACCTCTGTCAACGGTATTGTTGGATCCCCGCGCGCGCCAGCGCGGGAACAACGCTCAATCAACCGCCGGATAACTGCCGAGCCACTTCACCATCGGGCAGAACTTGCGCAACTCCGCCAGCGCCTCGCGCATCCGCGGTTCGTCGTGGTGGCCGGTGATATCGAGGAAGAAGAAGTAATCCCACGGACGCTTCTTGCTCGGACGCGACTCGATCTTCGACAGATTGATGCCGCGTTCGGCGAGCGGCATAAGCATCCGCAGAAGCGCGCCGGAATGGGAGGCGGCTTCGTCGCCGAGCGACACCAGCAGGCTGGTGACGTCCTTGCCATTGCCCACGGCGCCCGACGGGCGGCGGCCGAGCACGAAGAAACGCGTGGTATTGTCGGCCTTGTCCTGAATGTTCCGCGCGATCACCGGCACGCCGTAATGCTCGGCGGCGAGTTCGCCCGCCACCGCGGCCGCGCCCGGATCCTCCTTGGCCAATTGCACGGCGCGCGAAGTGCTCGGTGCGTCGATCAAACGCGCGTCCGGCAGGTTGCGCTGTAACCAGTGACGGCACTGCGCGAGCGCCTGGTCCTTCGAATAGACACGCTCGATGCGCTCCAGCGGACTCGTCGCGATGAGCGCGTGGCTGATCTCGAGATAGATCTGAGCTACGATCTTCAGGTCGCTCTCGACGAAACTATCGAGCGCCTCGCGCACCGAGCCCTCGGTGGAGTTCTCAATCGGGATGACCGCGTGGTCCGTGTCGCCTTTCTCCACCGCAGTGAAGATGTCGCTCACTGTGGCCATCGGGCGGTACTCGACGCTTGCACCGAACTTCCGCAGCGCCGCAGCATGCGTGTTGGTTGCCTCGGGCCCGAGGTACGCCACGACCAGCGGCTTCTCCAAGGCGATCGCGGCCGACATGATCTCCCGGTAGATCGCGCGCAAGGCCTCGTTGCGGATCGGCCCGGTGTTTTGCGATGTCACCTTGCGCAGCACTGCATCCTCGCGCTCAGCGACGTAGATTTGCCCGCCGGCGTGGCGCTTAACCCGCCCGATCTCGGCCGCCAGCGCGAGCCGCTCGTTGAGCAGTTCCACCAACCGGCGATCGAGCGCGTCGATCTTCTCGCGAATCGGTCCGAGCTCCATGTCAGGCGGTCTCCGCGGGTTTGTCCGGATTTTCCTCGGCCGGGGCCGTCGCCGGCACCGCCGCGTCGAGCGGTAATTGCTCGTCGGAGAGACCCATGTCGGTGTCGGTCGGCGGACGGCTGGTGGACGTGGTCTTCAGCCACTCGTCGATCTGCCGCGATGAGAGGACATCGGAAGCCGGCAACTCGTCGAGGGACTTGATGCCAGTGAACTCGAGGAAATGGTCGGTAGTGCCGTATTGGATCGGACGGCCCGGGGTGTCGGCGCGGCCTACGATGTAGATGAGGTCACGCTCGAGCAGCTTGTTGATGCCGGCCTCGGCGGAGACGCCGCGGATGGTCTCAATCTCCGTGCGTGTGACCGGCTGGCGGTAGGCGACCACGGCAAGTGTCTCAATCGATGATTGGCTCAGCTTCACCGGAGGCGGCTCCTGCCGCAGGATGCGCACCCAGCGGCCGAAACGGGGGTGCGTAACGATCCGGTAACCGTTATTGCCCTCGATCAGCAGCAAACCCTCGTCAGCCTGCTTCAGCTCCGCCGCGATAGCATCCATGACTTCGCGGATCTGCGTCGCCGTGATCAGTGAGGGAACGTCGCTGTAAAGTTCAGGCTCCTCGATTGCCGGCTCAAAGATGACCTCCGAAGCCTCCTCGGAGGCGGCCGGCACCGGCGCGGCACGCTCCGTGGCAGTTTCGACCGCAGGCGCATCCTTACCCCCCGAGGTTCCTTCGACGGGAGCGCCTTCCGGCGCGGCCTCATCCAAGACGGGCAACGTCGCCTGCTCGTGGAACCGCGTGAAGGCCGCCTGGATGTCCTTGATCGACAGCGGCTGGCCCGACGAAAGGAGCAGCGCCTTCAGGACTTTCTTGAGGTTGAACGCCATGCGGAAAAAACGCGTGGAGAGATGCGGCCCGCCTCCGGCCCATGCAACCCGATTTTCCGGCGCCGCCGCCGAACGCGGTTCAGAGGTGTCGGAGAATGAGGATCACGACCGGCGCGCCGATCATGACGGCCATCATCCAGTACAACACCAGCTGCACCCGCCGCGCCTGCCGCTGTTCCTCTTCCGTCGGTTCCATTCCGCCCACCAAGTCTCGTCCTCGCCCGTTTTCAATCCGATTGGCCCCGCTCGTCTGAAGGTTTCGCTGGCGCCCGCCGCGGCGCCCTGCCAACTCCTTCGCCCCATGAGCAAACCAGCTGCCGCCGCCCGTCGCCACTGGCTCGTGAAGTCGGAACCCGACACCTACTCGTGGAGCGACTTTGTGCGCGAGCGTGCGACCGCCTGGACCGGTGTCCGCAACCACGCCGCCCGCAACAATCTAGCCGCGATGAAGGTCGGCGACGAGGTCCTCTTTTACGAGAGCATGACCACGAAGGCGATCGTCGGCACCGCGATCGTCGTCGCCACCGCCACCCCTGATACCACCGCCGATGAGCCGGGTTGGGTCTCCGTGCGCCTCAAGGCCGGCGCGGCGTTGCGCCGGCCAGTCACGCTTGCCGACGTGAAGGCCGAGCCCGCGCTCGCCGCCATGACTTTGCTACGCCTTTCGCGCCTGTCTGTACAACCGGTGCTACCTGCGGAATTCGCGTTCATCTTGAAGCTCGGCGCGCGCGCCGCCTGAGCTCTCGCCACCCGCGAAATCCACCGCGCCTCCCGTCGTGCCCGCTGTCGCTCAAATCGCCATCCTCGCCCCGGGACTACTCGGTGGGTCGGTGGCGCGCGCCGCGCGCGCACGCGGCGCTGCGGATCGCATTGTCATCTGGGCCCGCCGGCCGGAAACGCGCGACGCGCTCCGTGGGCAGACGTGGGTCGATGTCGTCGCGGCCACTCCGGCCGAAGCAGTGCGCGAAGCCTCGCTCGTGGTGATCGCAGCACCCGTGGACCGGATCGTTCCGCTCGCGCGCGAGATCGCGCCCGCCCTGCGGCCAGGAGCGTTCGTGACGGACGTCGGCAGCGTTAAGGGGCCACTCTGCGCTCCCTCGGCCGAGGCGCTCGCACCCCATGCCCACTTCGTCGGCTCCCATCCGATGGCCGGCTCCGAAAAGACCGGCTGGGAACACGGCTCGGCGGACCTTTTTGCGGGGCGCCCGTGCTTCGTCACTCCCCTGCCCGGCGCGGCTCCGGCGGCGGTCGGTGTCGTCTCCGGCTTCTGGACCGCCCTCGGTGCGGACGTCGTCACCGCGGAACCCGCCGAGCACGACCGGATCGTCGCGCACATCAGCCATCTGCCACAGGTGGCCGCCTCAGCGCTCTGCTCGTTCCTCTCGTGCACCGACCCGCGTTGGCGGGATCAGGCCGGTGGCGGGTTGCGCGACACCACGCGGATCGCGGCCAGCGATCCGACACTCTGGCGCGAGATCCTCGCTTCGAACCGCACCGAAGTTCTCGCCGCGCTCCGGGCCTACCGCGCCGAGCTCGATGTATTCGTGCAGGCGCTCGAATCCGGCGACGACGCCACCGTGGCCGCCCGGATGGAACGCGGACGCGTTTACCGCGCCGGAATGCGCCCGCCGCCGCCCGCTCCCCGCTGATGGACCTCGCCGCCGAACTCGCCCGCCGCGT
>JAURJO010000467.1 GCA_030832235.1 Verrucomicrobiota bacterium | reverse complement strand
TGGCGAGCGCGGCGCGGCCGTAACTCGTGGACCAGCTGGCGCGCGCCTTCAGGTTTTCCGTGATATCGTAGGCGGCGTGGATGCTGGGGAAGGCCTTCGCGTAATCGCCGTCCTTGGAGAGCTTCTGGTAGTCGAGGGCGGCGCGCTTGAAGTGGTCGGGCTCGTTGGCGATCGGCGTGGTGCGGGCACGGAAATAGGTGAAGGTGTCGGTGGTCACCCACTCCTTGCGGACGCCGCCCAGCAGCGTGAGCCGGCCGAAGCGTGACGTGGCTTGGATGTAGCCGGCGTCGACGCCCTCCTCCAGGATACGGCGGTTGGTGTACTGGCTGGTCGCGGTGAAATTCACGTCCTCGTACCAGAGAGCCGCATTACCCAGCGTGGTGCTGATGTAGGCCGGGTCGACCACCGGCAGGCGGCGGCCGCCATTCTGACGTTCGAACTCGGTCAGCGGCATCAGGCCGTCGGAGGGCAGCACCGAACCGACGACACCGTACCAACGGCGGGGATACACCTGGCGGTTGTTGACGCGGCGGTTCACCGACTCGAGACCGGCCTTGATGGTGACCGGATGGCTGATCGGCAGCAGGTAAGAGGCGTTAACATTGGCGGTGACCTCGTTGGTGTCGGTCACGGCGTCGCGCTTGCTGAAGACGACCGAGGTCTGGGGCACGGGCTGCGCGGCCGAGGCCGAGGCGGTGACGAACGGCCGGTAGCTGCCGGCATCGTAGACGCTGGCGCCGCCCGTCTGTACAAACGTCTGCCCGAACGGATTGGAGTAATCGAGGACGAAGCCGACCGCGCCCTGCGTGCGCATGGAGACGGTGCCGTTCTCACGCTCGCGTCCCGCACCCGAATCCCAGTGCGTGTTGCTCCAGCGGTAGGCGTGGTCGACCTTCCACCGGCCCCAATTGTGCTCGAACGCGAGGGTTCCCGTAGGGTTCTTGCTCGTGAACGAGTACCGCTGCGGGTAGAGACGCATCTGCGAGGCGCCGACCGCGACGCCACCGGGCTGGAGGGTGGTGTTGTTGACCGGCAGCATCTCGATGCGTTGGGCGGTGTAGCCGGCGCGGATGCCGCCGTTGGGGTTGGTGACCGGATCGTTGACCGTAAGGTTGGAGGCGATCCACGGATTGATCGCGGTGTAGCTGAAGAACGGCTCGGAACCGGCGTTGTAAAGGTAGCGGAAGGAAACGCGGGTGGACTCCGACCATTTATAGTCGGCGCGGGCGCTGATCGCGGAAAGGAAGCGGTCGTTGAGGCCGCTCATGCGGGTGTAGTCGCGCCACTGGGCCACCGGGTTGGTGGTGGTCTCGTAAAGGTTGATGTCCCAATCGTGCGGGTTCAGCACCTCCTGGTAGGAGGCGGTGACGGCGACACCGAGGTTGCGCGATCCCTTGCCGACGCTGAAGACCTCCGTGTAGCTCGCCGTGAGGTCAGGACGCCACGGGCGCTGGGAGACCTCGTAATTGCGCTTGGACCACGACGGGAAATAGCGCGTGGCGGCGGTGTAAGTGACGCGGCGGCGCTCCGACATGGCGAGGGGCGAGCGCGTCTTCAGGTTAAGCTGGCCGCCCAAGGAGTCAGCGCGCTTGTCGGGCGTCTGGCCGGCGATGATCTCGACCTGCTCGTACATGGCACCCGAGAACGAGTGGAGGGTGGCGGTGCGGCCGTCGCCGCCGACGCCGGTGGAGGACATGCCGTCGATGTTGAGACGGGTGTAGCTCGCGGGCAGACCGCCGATGCTCACGTTGTTGATGAGGTTGTCCTCGTCGGTCGTGAACGTGATGCCGGGCATGCGCGACACGAGTTCGCCGACATTCTGGGTCGGAAGGATGCCCCACTCGTCGAACGCGGTGACATTCTTCACATTCAAGGCGTTCTTCTGCTCGGTGATGGCGAGCGCCTGGCCCTCGCGCACGGTTGCGACCGTGAAGGCATCCATCACGATGGCTTGGGCGGTCTTCATCTCGGCGTCGGCGCGCGCAACCTGGCCAGCCGTGACAGTAACGGTGAGCTTCCGCTCCTCGAAACCGGCGTAGGAGACCGTGAGTTGCACCGTGCCGGCCGGCACTCCCTGCAGGAGGAACGCACCCGCGTTGTCGGTGAGCTCAGAGCGGCCGAGCGCGGGAGCGCTGACCACGGCGCCCTGGAGGGCGTTGCGGGTGGCGGTGCTGACGACGGAACCGGCGACCGAGCCGGTGCCTTGGGCGGAAGCGGACGTCGCCCAAGCGAACGCCGCGAGAACAAGCCCCGCGCCAAAACGCGCGAGACGCGACAGGAACGAACTGCTGATTTGTTTCATGGTGCTGGGGCGGGACAACCGGACGAACTGCGCCCAGCCGGCCCGCGTAGGTGTGACGCGAGGATCACCTTCCCACACCGAGGGAGTCGAAGCTTTTCCCAGCCCGCCGACCGCCCGATCAGTGGTAGCCTTTGCGGCCCTCGAGCGCGCTCCTGAGGGTCACCGCGTCGGCGTACAAAACCCCGCCGCCGCTCGGCAGACCGAACCCGATCCGGGTGGTGCGGACCGCCGGTCCCTTGGGCAGATGCTCGGTGATGTAATGGCAGGTCGCCTCGCCCTCGACGTCGTTGGGCAGGGCCAGAATCAATTCCTGCACCTCTCCAGCGGAGATCCGGTTGAGCAACGACTGCAGATTGAGATCCTCCGGCCGGACCCCCTGCATCGGGGAGAGCTTGCCGTGCAGCACGTGGTAACGGCCGCGGAAAGCCCCGCTTCGTTCGATCGCAACGAGGTCCGGCACGTGCTCGACGACGCATAAAACCCCGTTCTCCCGCCGCTCGTCGCCGCACACGGCGCAAAACTCCGCCTCGGCGAGGTTGCCGCAGCGGGAGCAACGGTGCACCGCCCCCGCGGCCTCCTCCAGCGCCCGCACGAGTTCCGGCAGTCGCGCCGGTTTCTCCACCAGCAGGTGCAACGCGATGCGCTCGGACGAACGAAAGCCCAGCCCCGGCAACCGCTTGAGGTGCTGCTGCAACCGCTCAAAGGCGGGCGTCATGCGGGCGTTCTCAGAACATCCCGGGCATCTGGAACGCCCCGGTGACCTTCTGCATCTCCGCCTCGTGATGATCCTTCGCCTGCTTCGCCGCGTCCTGCACGGCCGTCAGCACGGTGTCGGAAACAAGCTTCGGGTCCTCCTTCAGAAACTCCGGATCCAGCGTGAGCCCGAGAAAACGACCGCTGCCGTTGATCCGCACCTTCACCGCGCCACCGCCGCTGGTGATCTCGATCTCCTTAGCGTCGAGCTGCGCCTGCAGCGCCTCGATGCCGCGCTTCATTTTTTCCGCCTGCTTAACCAGTTTGCCGAGTCCAGCCAT
>JAURJO010000466.1 GCA_030832235.1 Verrucomicrobiota bacterium | reverse complement strand
GCAGCCCAGGCCAACCCCAGCGTTGCCGCAACTGTTGCCGCCGCGGTTGCGGTCGCCGTCCCGACCGCTGCTCCTCAGGTCGCCGCCGCGGTCGCCGTGGCTGCTCCGACACAGGCTGCGGTTGTTGCTGCCGCCGTTACCTCTGCGGTCGTCCAGAATTCCGGTAGCTCGGCGCAGGCCGCTCAGGCCGTTGCTGCTGTCGCTGCAGCCGTGGCGCAAGCCGCTCCCGCATCTGCTGGCGTTGTCACTGCTGCCGTGACGGCTGCTGCTGGAACTGCTGGCGGTGGGGTTGCGCAGGCGGTTGCAACCGCAACCAACCAGTCGGTTGTCCAAGTCCAGCAGGCTGCCGGCCAAGCCTCCTCCCAAGGGCAGGCTGCTGCATCGCAGGGCGCGGCGGCCGCCGCGTCGGCTCCGAAAGCCCCGGCCTCGTCGGGTTCCTCTTCGGCTCCGGTTTCGGCCTCCACTCCCCCGCCGTCGATTCCGCCGGTTGATCCGACTGCGAACGTCAGCCCTTCGCGCTGATCTTCAGGATAGTTTGTCCGCTTTTAAGCGCCGGCCTTCGGGCCGGCGCTTTTCTTTTCTCACTCCAGAAAGGAAGCTTGTTTTGGAGTCTTGGCGCGCTTGCTGGCGGCGACTTCTTCCGGCGATGCGTTGAGGTGGCGCGGGGGACGGGTGGCCTTGCTGGCCACGGCGGTTTCCCTGTCTGTGACAATGCGCTCGCAGATCTGGTGAATGTGCATCCGCAGCCATTGAAAGGTGCTGGAGCCGGAGCGGTAGTCCGCGGGGCCGTAGCCGTGGATGCGGCCTGATTGCAGCAGGCGGTCGTTCTGCTCGAACTCGGCCGGCTTCTCGGGATTGTACACTGCGTAGGCCCGGCCGCCGCCGCTTTTCACCACGGAAAAACTTGGGACGTCGCTCGGGCCGTCGGCGACGTAGATCATATTCTGCACCGGGATGCGCCGGTCCTCGGGCGCGAGCTTCGAGTTTACGTCGATGGCGGCGTTCTTGTTGGTGCCTTTGTTGATCTCGAAGATGGCGCGGGTCTTGGTTGTGTTGTCGATGACCATGCCGATCTGGGCGATCTCAGCGGTCGCCTCGATCGGCAATTCCTTCTGCCGGAGGAATCCCGGTTGCAGTGGATTCTCGATGAACTCGCAGGCCCAGACGCCGTCGATTCTTCCCGCGATGGCGCTGCCGCGGATCATCGGGGCGATGCCCGTACTCACGACATAATGCTCGAGCGTGATCTCGTGCTTCGCGAACTCGGGCCGCTCCCGCACAAACGCCCGCGCCTCGTCAAAAAAGCCGGGCAGGCCCGGATAAAAGCGAATCTCCTTTCCGCACTCCGCCAGAATGCGATTGTTGAGGCCGGAGAGCTGGCCGCTGCGCACGTAGGTGAGTAGATGGTTGAGGTACGCTATCTCGGGCGAAAGCTGGTAGCCGCGTTGCCGGTAGTGCTCGGCCAGCCGGTTGGTCTCCTGCCAGAACACCGCCTCGTCGACCCCGTAGCGCCGGAAGAGCGGCGACTGCATATACTCGGGGATTAGGGTCTTGTCGAAGTCCCAGATGAGAGCGATGGTGTTTTGCGTGAAAAGTGACGTGGGCATGACGTTCAGTCCGCGCTAGGCAGCCGTGCCTCGCGCGTCGACCGGGCATTTTAGATTCGGTCCGTCCGGGGCGCGCAATTAGCAAATCGAAGCCCACTTGTTTCCGCGCATGGAAGACCTGCCCGATATCCTGCCTTTCCGCCGCCGGCTGGAAGAGCTCTCCGCCCAGATGGCGGAGGCTTCCTTCTACGCGAATCCACGCCGGGCCGCCGAGGTGACACGCGAACAGCAGCGGCTGGCGCAACTCGTCGCGGAACACGAGCGTCATGCCCGCACGCTTCGAGAGATCGCGGAGGCGCGGGCCTTGCAGCGGGATTCCGGCGGAGATGCGGACCTGAAGGAGCTGGCCGCGGAGGAGCTTCCCGAACTCGAACGCCGTGAGGCCGCTTTACGGCGTGCAGTCCTGCTGGCGATGATCCCGCCGGAGGCGACGGACTCGCGGAATACTGTTATGGAAATCCGTGCGGGCACTGGTGGCGACGAGGCGAGTCTGTTCGCCGCCGAGCTTTTCCGCCTGTATTCCCGTTTCGCCGACGGCCAGGGCTGGCGCGTGCAGCCGATGAGCAGCAGCGTTTCCGAGCGGGGCGGCTTCAAGGAGGTCATTTTCCTCATCACCGGAACCGATGTTTACCGGCAGCTGAAATTCGAGAGTGGCGTGCACCGGGTGCAGCGGGTGCCGGTGACCGAGGCCAACGGGCGTATCCACACCTCCACGGTCACGGTCGCGGTGCTCCCGGAGGCCGAGGAAGTCGACGTGGAGATCGACCCGCAGGACCTGGAGATCACCGTGAGCCGCGCGAGCGGTCCGGGTGGGCAGGGGGTTAACACCACGGATTCGGCTGTGCAGATCCTGCACCGTCCCACGGGTCTGATCGTTTCGTGCGCGGATGAGCGCTCGCAGCTTAAGAACAAGGCCAAGGCTTTGACGGTCCTGCGCTCCCGGCTGCTGAAGCGGCGCGAGGAGGAGGAGCGGGCGAAGTATGCGGCTACGCGCCGGAGCCAGATCGGTTCCGGTGACCGGAGTGAACGCATCCGCACCTACAATTTTCCGCAAAACCGTCTCACCGACCACCGCATCGGGCTCACGTTGTACAGCCTGCCGCAGATCATGGAGGGCAACATCGGGCCGGTTATTACGGCGCTGCAGCAGGCGGACTTTGAGGAACGGATGGCAGCGCTGACCGGAGTGGCGCCAGTATCCATCCGCAACACCGCGGTCGACGAGTGAAATGCTGACCGTTCTCGAGATCATCCGGCGGACCACGGAGTTTCTCGCGGCGCGGGGAGTGGAATCGCCGCGCCTTTCGGCGGAGCACCTGGTCGGGCACGCGCTGGGGCTGAATCGGATGCGGCTTTACCTGGAATTTGAGCGGCCGTTGACGGAGCCGGAGCTGGCGCGCATCCGCCCCTAGGTGAAGCGACGGGCCCAGCGCGAGCCGTTGCAGCACATCCTTGGCGAGGTGGATTTCGCCGGAGTGCGGCTGAAGGTCGATCGCCGCGCCCTCATCCCGCGGCCCGAGACGGAGCTGTTGGTCGAGATTGTGGCGGGGTGGGCGGCGGAGAATCCGCCGGTGGAGCGAATTGCTGATCTGGGAACGGGAACGGGCGCGATCGCACTTGGCTTGGCGGAACGCCTGCCTTCGGTCGCGGTCGTCGCTGCGGATCGGGAGGAGGCGGCGCTAACGCTCGCGCGGGAAAACGCGGCGGCGCGGTCGTGCGGCGCGCGGGTGGAATTCGTGTGTTCCGATTGGTTCACCGCGCTGCCGTCCGCGCCCTACGACATCGTTGTCTCCAACCCACCTTATCTTTCGGAAGCGGAACTGGCGGAGGTGGCGCCCGAGGTGCGGGATTTCGAGCCGCGGTCGGCGCTCGTCGCCGCGGAAGATGGGTTGGGAGACCTTAACAAAATTATCTCCGGCGCCGTTCACCGATTGCGCCGCGGAGGCCTCCTTGCGCTGGAGACCGGGCCTTCCCAGCACGCCGCGTTGATCGACGCGGCGAACGCCGCGGGTTATTCGAGGGTCGAATCACGGCGCGACCTGACTGGCCGCGACCGCTTCATCCTTGCGGTTTGGTAGCGCCCGCTCCGGCTGCGGCGGCCGTCAGCGGCGGGCGGTTGCTGACCCAATTGGCGCGATCCTTGGCGAGTTCGACGGCGTCGCGCACGACGCGGAGCGCCTCGCGCAGGTGGACGTCCGCGCGCACGTAGGTCTCGTTCTCCTCCTCGGCTTCGGCCAGCTCGTCCTCCTCCTCGTCTTTCTTTGGTGCCTTGATGCGCGGAGTCGGCGGTGGTCCGAGATAGATCGGGCGGAAGGCATAGTCGCCCTTCGCCACCTTTTCCTTCTCGGCCTTGGTTTCCTTGCGGAAGGCGTCGTCCTCGGCCTTTTGCTGACGACGTTCCTCCAGATTGACGGAGAGTTGCTTCTGCTCCTGGCGCTGCTTGAAACGCTCCACGATCCGGCGCAGATAGGCGAACTCCTCGAGGTTGGCCTGGCGGGTGCGGCTCTTTTCCAACAGCGGGGTGAGAACCTTTGAATTCAGGGGCTCGCCCTCGAAGAAACTGCTTGGGATGCGGTCCCAGACCAGCGCGCGGGGCAGATCTCCCTCGCCGATCGGCAGGTAGTCCTCGATGGACGGCAGAATGATGTCGGGTACCACTCCCTTGAGCTGGGTGGAGGCGCCGCTTGGGAGGTAATACTTCTGGATCGTGAGCTTCGCGGCGCCGGTCTTCGCCGCGAGGGAGAGCGCGCGGGAGACCTGCTTCATCTCGATCACCTGCTGCACGGAGCCTTTTCCGTGGGTTGAGCTGTCGCCGACGATGATCGCCCGGCCGTAGTTTTGCAGAGCGCCGGCGACAATCTCGGATGCAGAGGCGCTGAAGCGATCGACGAGCACGGCCAGCGGCCCGGTGTAGGCGATCCGGCTGTCGCGGTCGCTATCGACCTGGATCTCGCCGTTGTAGTTCTTCACTTGGACGACCGGCCCGCGGTTGATGAACAAGCCGGCGAGCTCGATGGCCTCGGTGAGGAAACCGCCGCCGTTGCGACGAAGGTCGAGTACGATCCCTTTCACTCCCTGCGCGGTCAATTGGCTGACGAGGCGGGCGACGTCGCGGGAGGCGGTGGTTTTCTCGCCATCGGTGTCCCCGTCGTCGGCTGGTCCGTAGAAGGCAGGCAGGGTGATGACGCCGTAGGGCTGAATGGTTCCGTCGGCGTCGGGCAGGTCAAAAACCGCGCCGCGGGCGCGGGCCGAATTCAACTTCACCTTGTCGCGGGTGATGGTGATTTGCTTGCGGACGGAGCTGTCGGCGGCGTCGGCCGGCTGCACAGTGAGGACGACCTCGGTGCCCTTCTTGCCGCGGATCTTGTCGACGATCTTGCGGATCTTGAGCCCGTAGACCTCGACCGGCTCGCCGCCCTTCTCGGCGACAGCGATGATCTTGTCGTTGGGCTTCAGTTCGCGTCCCAGATCGGCAGGGCCGCCGGGAATGATCTCCTTAACGACGCAGACGTCGTCCTCGACGCCCAGCAGGGCGCCGATGCCCACGAGCTGCAGCTTCATCTGGATGCCGAAGTCCTCGTAGGTGGCGGCGGAGAAATAGGTGGAGTGCGGGTCGTAGAGTCGCGCGATGCACGACAGGAACATCTCCGCGAGGTCGTTGCCCTCGATTTCGGTCAGGTTCTTCAGCATGCGCTCGTAACGCTTGCGCACCTGGGCCCGGGCATCCTCGGGTGTTTTTTTCGCGAGGATCTCCTGCACGACTTCGAATTTCAGGCGCCGGCGCCACAAGTCGTCGGCCGCCGCCGCGTCCGCGGGCCAGGGGGCCTTCTCGCGCTGGCGGTCGATGCCGTAGGTCTCGCGCGCGGTGAGGTCGAGGTCCTTGGCCAACTCTGCCACGATCCACTCGATCCGCGCGCGGACCCGCTCGTCGTAGACGTTGAAGATCTCGTAGGCGGCGTTGATGTTGCCGAGGAAGGCGGCGTTGTAGAACACGCTTTTGCCGAACTCGTCCTCGAAACGCTTCCGGTCGCTGCCGAGGAAGAACAGGCGCTGGCTGTCTAGGTCGCCCATGAAGTCCGGGATCACCTGCGCGAAGTCGGTGTTGTTCACCGCGTCGCGGTTGTAGTGCAGCTCGGCCAGCAGCTTGATGAGGGCGTTGGCCTCGGCGGCGAGCGTCGGCGAGGTCGTGAATTTACGGCGGTCGGTGGCGGACCAGGCCGAAGTGGCGGCCAGCAGGAGGATCAGCAGCGCGGTCGCCAGGCGGCCGAGGTGTGGGCGGTGGGTCATGCGAAAATGGGACAGGATTCCGGGGCGGGAGTTGCGCGCGAACAGGGACGGGAATCAACGGCGGTTCAGCAGGTGTTTGGCCTCGTCGAGCGTGCGTCGTTCATCCGGGGTCAGGGCACCCAACCCCCGGGCGCTGATCTTGTCCAGCACGCGGTCGACTTCCGCGCGGAGTTGGGTAGCCGTGCGCGGCTTGGGGGCGGTTCCCTCGGCGACGGGCGAGGGTGCTTCCGCCGGCTCCGGGACTTCCGCCGCGGCAGGTGAAGCGAAGCGGCGGCCGGCGATCCAGCCGGCGGCCATGCCACCGAGGTGCGAGGACGCGGCGTATTCGAAGGGCAACGGCTGGCCGAAAAGGTCCGTCAGCGCGAAGGCCAGCCCGTCCAGCGCGAGCAGGCCCCAGAGCAGGTGGCGCAGGCGGAGGGTCACGGGAAAGAGGAAGAGCAGCAGAAAGCGCAGTTCGCGTTCCGGGGAGAGCCGCGCGGCCAGGACGAGCAACGCGTATACTCCCGCCGTCGCACCGAGGAGTTCACCGCTCCGGGTCCAATTGGCCGCCATCCACCAAAGCGCTCCCCCGAGCAAACCGAGACCGAACACGCTGAGCATCGCCTTGGGGGCCACTTGGTCGCGCAACTCGCGGCCCAGGACCAGGAGTCCCGAGATCACCACACCGAGGTGGAACAGGTTGGCCGTGCTGTGCACGAGCCAGAAAGTGCTCAGGGTCCACCAGCGGCCCTCCCGGAGGGCGCCCGCGGAAAGCGCGAATCCTTCCGCCAGCCCGCCGTTGCCCCCGCCGGAAGCCAGCTCGAGGGCGAACTGGATGACGAACACGCCGGCGAGTGCGCTGACGAGCCACACGGCCGGCGCGGTCGTTTCCCGCTCGAAGTCGCCCCGTCGCCTGAACCGTTGGTGGATCATTCCGCGGGAAACGTTGGGCCGGCGCGCCATGAACTCAAGCCGCCCCGCCCAACGGGGGCCCTCACACCGCCGGCTTCACCACGAGCAGTAGGTCCTTGGACTCGACGGTGTCGCCCAGCGCGACATGCAGCTCGGCCACCACGCCGT
>JAURJO010000465.1 GCA_030832235.1 Verrucomicrobiota bacterium | reverse complement strand
TGTTGCCGAACGCCGCGGTCTCGAGACCCATCTTCTGGGCGATGTCGACGAACAGGTTGCAGAGCGGAACTTTGCCGGCGCCCGACGGCGGCAGCTGGCGGAACTCCCCGTGGCGATAACCGCCGCCGGCTAGGATAATCGGCAGGTCAGAATTCTTGTGCGTGTTGGCGTCGCCGATGCCGCTGCCGAACAGGACTGTGGTCGAGTCGAGGAGCGTGCGTTCGCCGTCGGACATTCCGGCGAGGCGCGTCAGGAACTTTCCGAAGTGCCGGATCTGGTACTCCTCCAAGGTGAGGAGGTGCTTGATCGCGGACTCGTCATTCCCGTGGTGGGAGAGTCCGTGGTACGATTTATCGATGCCGAGGTTCTGAGGGAGGAAGTCCCCGCCGATCTCCAGCGTGGCGATGCGGGTCGAATCGGTCTGCAGGGCGAGCGCGAGGAGCTCGTAAAGGAGAGGCAGGTCGTCGACCCGGTTGCGATTGACGGGCCGATCGAACGGCGCCGCCGGTTTCGGCAGGCCCTCCCAGCGCCGGCGGAGTTGGAGACGTTTTTCCACGTCGCGAACCGACGTGAAATACTCGTCGAGCTTGGCCTTGTCCTCCTGATTTACGCGGCGTGACAAGCGGTTCGCGTCCTCGCGCACGGAATCGAGGATGGAAGCTTGGAGCCGGTGTTCCTCCTGCCGCCGGTCGCGCCGGTCGCGGGAGTCCTCGACGAAGAGCCGGTCGAAAAGCTCGGCGGGGCCGGGGATCGGTGGCACGCGCACGCCGGCCTTGGTCCACGCGATCTGGCAGCCGCCGTGGATGCCACCCTCGGAGCCGACCGTGAGCGACGGGAAGCGCGTCTGGAAACCGATCTCGTCGGCCATGAATTGGTCGATCGTGACGTTGCCCGACGGGCGGTTTTGCGCCTCCGAATTGAGCACACCCGACAAGAACGAATGCACCGCGAAATGTCCGCCCTTCAGGCCGTGGTCGAGTCCACGGAACACGGTCAGGTGCGACCGATTCGCCGCGAGCGGGGCGAGCAAGGTGGTTTGCTCGTAACCGGCGCCGGTCGAAGTCGGAAAAAGATGCTTGGTCTGGTAGCCAAGCAAATTGCCGATCGCGACGAAGCGCCGCGCGCCGGCGCCCGCGCCTTTGTCGGTCTGCAGCGCGGAGTTGCCACCCGCCACTTCGGCCATCAGCGAGGGTAGGGAGGGCAGGGCAAAAGTGGCCCCGAGCGATTTGAGGATGAAACGGCGGCGGTTCATGGGGTGGCCTTTCGTCGGGGACGGTTTGGGGTGAAAAGGACGCAGCGCGTGTGCGTTGGAGAAATCAGGAAGCAGCGATCGCTCTAGCGGCGAGTCAAAATCGAAGCGGTTTTTTGTCCGGGAAACTGGTCCGACCAAAGCGGGTTGGATCGGCGAGGGGGCAACGACAGCCGTGATGAGGGGCCGCTCCCTCGCGTCACAAATGCGGAAGTGATTCGAACGCGGTGGTATCCCAACCTCGAACATCACGAGCCGGGCGATCGCGGCGGAGCTGCGCGCAGGTAGTCGGTGAAGGTGATGGTCATGTCCGCGTCCAAGGACTTGAACCAGAACGCGGCGCCGCGCAGCCGGGTTTCCACGCTGCGGGGCAGGACGGGGCGCCCGTCGGAGGGCGGATCGGAGTCGAGGGTCGTGCGCAGCGAGGTGATCGCGACGCCGATCGCGGGGCGGAATGTTCCGTTGCTCGCCAGCACCACCCGCTCGATGGAGCCGGTCGGCCGGTGGATGATGATTGTCGCGAGTAGATGTTCCGCGGTGCGGTCCCCGGAGTCCGCGGGCTTCAATCGGCATTCGTAGGTCGCGCGCGTGTCGTCCTGCGAGACGAGCCGGGCGGTGGTGGTGTCGACTTGCTCGGCGAGGCGCGGGGCGGTGCCGGCACGGGAACGTTGCGTGCGCGTCTCGCGGTAGGTGCGGGTTTCCGCTTCGGCCGGGGCGCGTCCGTCCTTCCTCACCAAGGTCCAACGGGCGAACTCCGGGCGCGCGGCGTCGCAACGCTCCACGGTTGATCTGCCGTCGGCGGCGATGGTCTGGGTGTAGGACCAGCCGGCCGGAGGATCCTGGCGAAAAGTGGCGAGGGCTGCGGCGAGTTCCGCGGGCACGGCGGCCTGCAGGGCCGAGGCAAGCAACATCGTCAGGGACGCGAACGCGTATCTTGCGTCGAGCATGGTCAGGCCACCGCGGTGATCCGCTGCGGTTTGGAGCGTGCGGCCCCCGGCGGGGTTATCTCCTCGCCGGCGCGGCGGCCAATGAGCTGGCGGCCGAGCGGGGATTGCGGGGTGACGACGAGCACGGCGCGTCCCTCGACGGTCACCTCCACGCCGCCGGCGCGGGGCGCGAGGAAATAGGCGGTCACTCCGCGGCCGGTGTCGACCTGCACCAGCGCACCGAGCGCGATGCGGTCGCCGTTTAGCAGGTCCGGCAACGGCATGGTTGAAATCAGGCCGAGGGCTTCACCGATCTCGCGGGTGAGACGCGCCTGACCTTCCGCCAGATAAGCCGCCTCCTGGCTGTGGGTGTCCCATTTGTTCTCCGGTCGGCTCTCCTCGCTGATGGCCTCGTCGCGCGCGAGCTCGGCGGCCGCGCGCTGGCGGTCGAGTTCGGCACGGAGTTCCGTCAGGATGGCGTCGCGGACGGCGGTTTTGTTCACGGTGATGGCAGCGGGAAAAGGAAGACCGTTGCGCTAAAAAACCGGCGGCTGCGAGTACGGATCAATGCGCGTCGCGCGGGCTTGCACACGCCGGACGCGTCTGACTTGGTCGCTCGTCCGTCGCATCGGCGTCCGTCGTCCGAACACGGAACCGAGTATTCACCTATCGCCCCGACCCATGGAAGCCAAGTCGACTTCGTCCCGTAACGTCTATCCCGCCCTGATCGCCGCCCTGCTGGGGTGGATGTTCGACGGCTTCGAGATGGGGCTCTTTCCGTTGATCGGTCAGCCCGCGCTGCGCGACCTGCTCGGCGCTGGAGCGCCGGAGGCCGACACGGCGAAGTGGTTCGGAGCGATCATCGCCGTGTTTCTGGTCGGTGCGGCGACGGGTGGCGTGCTCTTTGGATGGCTGGGTGACAAGATCGGCCGCGTGCGGGCGATGTCGCTCAGTATCTTCACGTATGCGGTTTTCACGGGACTCTGCGGTTTTGCGACCGAAGCCTGGCACATTGCGGCGCTCCGGTTCGTCGCCTCGCTCGGCATGGGTGGCGAATGGTCGCTGGGTGTCGCGCTCGTGAATGAAGTCTGGCCCGGCAAGTCCCGGGCACTGATCGCCGGCCTGATCGGCGCCGCGGCCAACGTCGGCTACCTGCTCGTGGCATTGCTGAGCATCGGCTTGAGCGGATTCATCGGGAGCGTGGAGGTTTTCCTGAAGGGCATCGGTCTGTCGGACGCGACGACCGCCAGCCTGCTGGCGAATTCCGCATGGCGTTTTCTGATGATCAGCGGGGCGTTTCCGGCGCTACTGATCTTTTTCATCCGCATGTCGGTGCGGGAATCCGAGAAATGGCAGGAGGAGAAGGCGCGCGGCGCCACCTCGCATTGGAGCAATTCGGATCTGTTCGGCGTGATGGTCGGCTGCATCGCGGCGCTCGCCATCATCTGGGCATGGTCGCCGGCGGCGGGCGGGCTGGGCGCCGGGGCGGCCACGGTCATCACGTTCGTCGGTTTAGTCGTAGCGCTGTTCGGCTACCTGCACCCGGTGCGGCAATACCTCGGGCGCGCGATCGCGGCGGGAGCTCTAGCGGAGGAGGCGCGGGGCAAGGTCGTGCGGAGCATGCTGCTCGGCGCCGGACTCGCCGCGGTGGCGTTGCTGGGAACCTGGGGCTCCATCCAATGGGCCCCGCGTTGGGCGGGCCAGTTGATGCCCGACACCGCGACGCTGAAATACTTCGCGAAAGAGAAGACCCAGATGGCCACGTCCATCGGCGCCGTGGTCGGCACGATCCTCGCCGCGCTTGCGGCGGGCCGTTTCGGCCGCCGGCCCACCTACGTCGCCCTGTGCGTGGGCTCCTTCGCCTCGGCGCTTTATTTCTACCTCGGGCACTCATCGTTCGACGGTTCGTTCCTCTTCGCCGCGTTCCTCGCGGGCTCGATCACGGCGGCCTTCTACGGTTTCTTCCCCCTGTATTTCCCGGAGCTATTCCCCACCTCGGTGCGCGCGACCGGGCAGGGGTTTGCCTTCAACTTCGGGCGCATCGTGGCGGCGGTGGGCGGACTCCAGACGGCGACGCTCATGAAGGCCTTCGACGGCAGCTTCGCCCGCGCCGGCGCGGTGCTCGCGGTCATTTATCTCGTCGGGGCATTCTTGGTGATCTGGGCGCCCGAGACCAAGGATCGCGAATTGCCGGAGTGAGTCGGGCCGGCGCGGACGAAAACGGGCGAATGGGTTGGACGCGGCGTTGAAGCGTCGTTCAGTTGGCTGGCATGTCTCCCACGTTCTACCACGTCATTCACGTCGTCTCGGTGCTCGTTCTCACGGGCTACACGTTCTACGCGTTCGCCGCGCCGGCGGAGTCGCGGAAAAAGGTGATGATCATCACCGGTGTCTCCAGCCTGCTGGTGCTAATCGGCGGCTTCGGCCTGCAGGCCAAGCTGGCGGTGGGCTGGCCGGGGTGGCTGTTCGTGAAGCTGGTTTGCTGGCTCGGCCTCTCGGCGCTGGCCGGCATGGGGTACCGCAAGCGTGGCGCGGCGGGCACGCTCGCGCTGGTGGCGATCATCCTTTCGTTTGTCGCGGTGCTGATGGTCTACACGCGGCCGTTCTGAGCCGCCTCCAAACGTGGCCGGCGCGCTGTGCGGACTGTGGATCGACGCGGCGGGTCGCGTCCTCTGCACGCACGAGACCGCCGACGGCGGGCGGGAGGAGAGGATCGCCGCGTTGCGCCCGTTCGGCTGGCTGCGGGCTAAACCCGCGGCGACGCCGGCCGGCATCGTCGTCGAGGAATTGGCGGGTGACGGGCCGTACCGCTTTCTGGCGCATGGGGAATCGTTGGAGGTTTTCGAGGAGTTCGCTTCGGCCACGAGGGAGGAGACGGGGCTCGACGCGCCCCGGCCTTGGGAAAGCCAGTATTTGCTGCAGCAGCGGACGCGGCTTTACGCGGATTTGCCCTTCGGGCGCTTGAGGCGCTGCCGGCTGGACATAGAGGTCGCTTCATCCGAAGGCGGGTTTCCGGACGCGACGCGCGCGGGTGACCGCGTGCTGGCAATCGGGCTGCGGCAGGGCGGGGTGAACCGGCTGCTCCTGCTGCAGTCACCCGATGATGCAGCCGAGAAACGTCTGCTGCTGGAGTTCGGCGAAGTGCTGCGGCAGCTCGATCCTGACGTGATCGAGGGCCACAACATCTTCAAGTTCGACCTCGATTACCTGCGGCAGCGCTGCCGACGTCACAAAGTTCCCTGCGCGTGGGGGCGCCATGGCGCGAAGGCCGTGTTTCGTCCGTCGCGGCTGAAGATCGCGGAGCGCTGGCTGGACTTCACGCGGTGCGACCTTCCCGGGCGCGCGGTGGTGGACACCTATCTCCTGGTGCAGATGCACGACGTCACGGCGCGGGAGATGACCGGCTACGGGCTGAAGGACGCCGCGATTTACTTCGGGATCACGGACGATGCGAGCGAGCGGACTTATATCGCGGGCGACGAGATCCAGCGGGTTTTCCAGGAAGATTCGGCGCGCTTCCGGGCGTACCTGGAGGACGATCTGCGCGAGACGGCGGGTCTGGCGGATCAATTGCTGCCGACTTACTTCGAACAGGCGCGGACCTTCCCGACCCTTTTGCAGGAAGCGACATTGCGCGGGGCGACGGCGAAGATCGATCTGCTGTTTCTGGAGGAGTATTACCACGCGCGGCAGGCGTGTCCGGTGCCGCCCGAGGTCGCGCCGTTTGAAGGTGGCTACACGCGGAGCTTTCGCGAAGGGGTGTTCCGCCACGTGCTGCACTTTGACGTGGCGTCGCTGTATCCGAGCCTGCTGCTGCACATCGCGCGCAACCCGAGAAACGACACCCTCGGCGTCTTTATCCCGCTATTGCGGCGATTGCGGGAGTATCGGCTGCGCTACAAGCAGCTCGCGCGCACGGCGGCGGACCCCGCGGAGCGCGCCGAGGCGCCGGCGCGGCAGACGAGCTTCAAGATCCTGATCAACTCGTTCTACGGCTACCTCGGGTTTGCCGGCGCCCGTTTCGCCGACGGCGAGCTCGCGGCGGAGGTGACGCGCCGCGGACGTGAACTGCTGCAGGCGCTGATCGACGCGTTCACGCGGGAAGGATGCGTGCCGCTGGAGGCCGACACCGACGGAATCTACCTCTCCTCGGAGGTGCACCATGCCGCGCCGGAAGTCCTGTTGCTCCGGGTTGCGCCGGTGCTGCCGGAGGGGATCGAGCTGGAGTACGACGGCCGGTACGAGGCGATGTTCTGTTACAAGGCGAAGAACTACGCGCTGTACGACGGGGACCGCATCACGCTGCGGGGGAGCGCGCTGCGTTCGCGGGGTATCGAGCCGTATCTGAAGCGTCTGTCGGATGAGCTGATTCGGCACCTGCTCGGCGCCTCACCGGTGTCGCCGCTCGATACCATCGCCGACTACCGCCGGCGTTTACCGCGGCGCGAAGTTCCGGTGGCCGAACTGGCCAAGGGCGAGAGCCTGAGCCAGTCGCCGGAGTCGTACGAGCGGCTGATGGCCGAGGGCGGTAAACCGCGTCGCGCCGCGCTGGAGGCGGCACTGCAGCTCCCGGTTCGTCCGCGCATGGGGGAGCGGGTGAGGTATTACCTCACCGCGAAAGCGAAGGGCCGCACGGCCGATTGGCAGCGGGCCCGGGCGCTCGCGTTGCACGACCCGGTGAAGTTTCCCTACGACCCGGATCATTACCTCGAGAAAATCGACGATTGGCTCGAGCGTTACGGCGCGTTCCTCGGGCCGGTCTCCGCCCCGAAGGGCGAGGCGGCGCAGGGCGAGCTGGCGTTTTGAACGGCGGCCTCGCGCCGGTTCACCAGTCCATTTTTGCCTTGGGCTCGGGCAGCGGCAGCTCGCCCAGCTTGCCGGCGGCCGAGACGACCTCGTAAGCGGTGCGAAAGTGGAGCTTGGCGAAGTCGGTAAGCGCGCGGGCGCCGAGCCGGTTCACGATCGCCGTGGCCTGGGCCTTCACACCGGAGCCGGCGCCCTTCTGCAAAGGTTCGCCGAGGCGTTCCGACAGGTCGCGCATCTGGCGGACAAACTCGGCTCGGGCCACCACCGACGCGGCGGCGACCACCGGGTCTTCCTCCGCCTTGGTGCGCATGCGCAGGTCGAAGTCCTTGACGCCCTTCCGCGCGAGTTCGCGCTGCACGAGCGGCTGTTCGGAAAATTGGTCGAGGAGGCCCCAGGGGACGCGTTTCTGGACAAGTGCTTGCTCGAGCGCGGTGGCATGTTGCCAGGCGAGAAGCCGGTTCAGGTTGGCTCCCGGGCGCCCCATCAGCTCGTTGTACTTGGTCATGCCGCAGAAACAGGTGCGAACGACCGCGCCGCGGGTGCCGCGGATGAGAGCGTCGAGACGCATGATCTGCGGCTCGGCGATCTTCTTGGAGTCCTTCACGCCCGCCGCGATCCAGGCGTCGATGGCGGGCCGGTCGGCGATCACGGTCGCAGCAATGACGGGTCCGAAGAAGTCGCCCTTGCCGCTCTCGTCCAGACCCGCGTGCGACTCGAACCAATCGGGGTGGTTGACCTCGTCGTAGCCAAGCTTGGGCGCACCCGTGACTTCCGGCTCGAGGATGTCGCGCACAAAGTCCTCCGTGCCCTTGCCCGCCACCACGACCTTCCCGCTGGTGTAGGCGGTCACG
Source organism: Verrucomicrobiota bacterium (assembly GCA_030832235.1). Taxonomy (GTDB): domain Bacteria; phylum Verrucomicrobiota; class Verrucomicrobiia; order Opitutales; family Opitutaceae; genus ER46. The sequence continues at coordinate 9,500 of JAURJO010000465.1, read as the reverse complement.
TTCACCTTCACGTGGTCGGCGCGGAAGGCGAAACGCGAATAGGCCACCTCGAACGGCGTCCAGCCACGCTCCTGGAGGATGCCGCGAAGCTTGTTCATCTGCGCGTCGTCGAGCTTCAGCGTGTAGGTCGCCAGTTTCTTTGGCTGCTCGGAATCGTCGCTGCGGGTGCGGGTCATTACTCGAAGTACGCCACGAAACGCGCGCGGTGCACAAAAAGATTCTGCTGGAGCCGTCGCGTCGCCGCGGCGTTGGTTGGTCGCAGATGAAACGCTCGCGCGGAAACCCGGCTGCAGGAACGTCCGAAAGCATGGGAAAAGAGGCTGCGGGTTTGCTTGACCGCGCGACCGCCTTTCGGTGCGCCTTGCTCGCCTGGTACGACGCGAATGCGCGGCGTCTCCCGTGGCGCGAGCGGCCGTCCCTCTACGGCACTGTGGTGAGCGAGTTCATGCTGCAGCAGACGCAGGTGAAGACGGTGCTGCCTTACTTCGAGCGATGGATGCGGGAGCTACCTGGTTTTTCCGAGTTGGCCGCTGCGCCTGAGGCGCGGGTGCTGGGGCTTTGGGAGGGGCTCGGTTACTACTCGCGGGCGCGTAATCTCCACCGGCTCGCGCAAAACGTCGTGGCGTGCGGCGTACCACCCGCGACGGTGGAGGAGTGGAGGGAACTTCCCGGGGTTGGCCCTTATACCGCGGCGGCCATCACGAGCATCGCGTTGGGTGCGCATGCGGCCTGTGTCGATGGCAACGTGGTGCGGATCCTCGCGCGGCTCACGGCCGACGGCGCCGAGCGGCGCGACTCCGGCTCGGCCGCGAAGGTGTTCACGCCTTTGGCGGATGGCTTGCTTGATCCTGAACGGCCGGGGGATCACAACCAGGCCATGATGGAGCTCGGGGCGACGCTCTGTTCGCGGCAGTCCCCCGCCTGCGTCATCTGTCCAGTCCGGGAATTCTGTGCGGGAGCGCAAACGGGAGACCCTGCGCGGTTTCCTCGGTTGGCGGCGCGCACTTTGGAGCGGAGGGAGGTCACGCGGGTTTGGTGCCGGCGGGGAGACGCGCTGCTGTTGCACCGCGCCGCCGCCGGAGCCCGAAGGTTGTCAGGAATGCACGAGCTGCCGACGTCGGAACAAGCCGGGCTCGACGGAGCCGCGCTCGCCGGAGGGACAGAATTGGCGCGGCGCCGCCGGGGTATCACGCGCTTCGTCATTACCGAAACGATCGTGGCTCCGCCGGGGGCCCTGCGCATCAAGGCAAGCGAGGAACTGGTTTGGGTTCCGGCCAAGGAGCTCGGCAGCGTGGTGCTTTCCGGTCCGCACCGGCGCTGGATCAATGAGATTCTGGCGCGCGACCCGGAGCGGGATCAGGCGCCGAAACGCTGACGCCGCAGTTCCTCGATCCGCGTTTTGGCGGACGCGACTTGTTCCGGCTTCAACCGCGGGCTGAGTTCCAAGGTCAACAGATGTTCGGGCCGCCAGAATTCGCTCACCATCTTGAAGTCGATCTTCCCGTCGCCGACGGCCTGATGGTCGTCGCCCTCGGCGTTCACGTCATGCAGGTGCCAGCCGAGCAGGCGGGGCGCCAGACGCTCGAGGTGCGCACGGTGCCGCAGCAGGCCCATGCTCTCCTTGATGTCGGCGTGGCCGGTGTCGTGCCAGTAGCCCACGGGAGCGTCAGCGGGTAGGCTCGAGAAAAGGTCCTCGAAGGCATCGTCCAGCGGAAGTTCGTCGAAGCGTTCCCGGTTCTCGAAACCAAGCGTGACGCCCTTCTGCCGCGCGTGGTCCAGCACCTCGCGGATGCTGGCTTTCACCTGATCGAAGTAACGCGGAAGCCGCTTGCGGATCTTGGCGAGGCTCTTCTGCAGGAGTGCGGTGTACTTCGGATCCTCGCCGGACCGTCCGGCACCGGGATGGGTGTCGAGGTAGTGGTCGAGATTCCGGGAGGGGTTGAACCAGAAAAAGGACACGCTTCCCAAGTGGCAGACGATCACGCGCGCCTTCACCTGCGCGGCGAAGTCGATGCTGCGCTTGGTGTGCCGCAGCCACTGGTCGTGCTCCCTGTGGTCGAGGGCGGAGGGTTGGAAAAGATTGGGTGCGGCGCGCGAGACTCCGGCTGGCAGCGGGCAGAAATTATGCGTGGACGTGATCTTGATCACTCCCTCCTCGACGGCCCGCAGGATGCCCGGGACCAGGGTGATGCGAACGCCGTGGCTCAGTTCCGCGTACTCGAATCCCAGCGCGGCGATCTCCTTTGCCATCGCGAAACCGTCCTGATGCCGGTGCGAAAGCCAGCAGGAGGATAGGGCGAGGACGGGTTTCATTCGGGGCAGTGAGCGCAGAAGGGAGGTCGCGCGGAATGACTTGGCAAATTCAATCAGAGGAAGCGGTGGTGGGGCCGCCCGTGCACGATCTCCTGGAAAATACAAAACCGCGCCCCGCGGAGGCGGGAGCGCGGTTTGGGAGTGGAACAGCGACGCCTTACTCGGCGTAGCGGCGGCGCAGCATCTGGGTGAAGGCCTGGACCTTCTCCTTCCGCCGGCGCTTCTCGCAGGGCTTCTCGTAGTAGCGCTTGGCGCGAGCGCCCTTGATGATGTTCTCACGCTCGAGCTTCTTTTTCATACGACGCAGGGCGCGGTCGATGGGCTCGTTCTTACGGATCTTGATTTCGATGGACATGTTGGCGGGCGAAAAAGGCGCGTTGTCGGAGTTAAAAGGTTGGAAGAAAGCGGTCGGCCGAGGTGGGCGTCAACGGGATTTTTCCGATTCGGCACGAACCGCCCGGTTTCATCCGGACGCCTCGTCCCGACTCTCGGTGCCCCGCGATTGTACCGGGAATGTGGAATCGGGACGCGGTTGAGTATCGGGCGGGTGTCGTGCCCGCACCGGACGTGGCACGCGGCGGTGGCTGGCATTTCCCGCGGTGGCCGTCAGCATGCGGGCATGGACATGCGTGAGACGTGGGAGATCCTAAGTTACGTGGTGACGGTGGTCGGTCTGCCGTTTGCCATCGCCGTCTTCATCTTCGAGCAGCGGCGCGAACGGCAGAGTGAGGAGGAGGAGATCTTCCAGCGGCTGTCAGACGAGTATCGCGAGTTTCTCAAGCTGGTGCTCGACAACTCCGATCTGCACCTCCTGCGCTCGGACGGCGCACCCTACGAACTCACCGAGGACCAGAAAGAGCGACGGCTCGCGATCTTCGGCATCCTCGTGTCCCTCTTCGAACGCGCCTACCTGCTCGTGTACGAGGAGCGGATGGGTAAGCAGGCCCGCCGTCTCTGGCAGTCGTGGGAGGACTACATGCGCGAGTGGGTTCGCCGCTCGGAATTTCGCGACGCGCTGCCCGGCCTGCTGCAGGGCGAAGATCCGGATTTCACGGCGTACATTACCCGCCTGGTGGAGGCGGAGCGGCGGCGTCAGCCCTAGCGGTCGGGCGCCGCACGATCACTTTAGACGGAATTCCGTGACCACCGGCAGGTGGTCGGAAGCCTCGGAGTGAAGCACGGTCGCATTCACGGGGGTGAGCGCGCCAGGGGTGAACCAGATGTAGTCGATGCGTTTCGCCGGTTTACGCACGGGGATGGTAAAGCCCGGACCCGCGCCGACCGCCGTCCAAGCGTCCCGCATGAACTCGGCCACGCGCGCGATGGGCGCGCTGGCGGGCACGGCGTTGAAGTCGCCGACCATGATCACCGGCCTCGGGCCGGCGGCGGAGATTGCCGCGCGAAGCTCGTCCACGCTGGCCAGCCGTTCCTCGTCACCGGCGCGGAAATCGAGGTGCGTGTTGATGAACAGGACCTCGCGACCGTGGGCCTCCAGCACGACCTGCAGGAAGCCGCGTTGCTCCCCGGGGCGCGGCGCGCGGTAGCACGTGTTGCGCGAGGCTTTGATCGGAAAACGGGACAGGATCGCGTTGCCGTACTCGCCGCCCTGGTGCGGGAGGTTGCTCTCGAACCGGATCTCCATGCCGGTGAGCCGGGCCAGTTCCGCGGGAAGGTCGCGGCGTTGGGTGCGCTCGACGCCGCGGTCAACTTCCTGCAACCCGACGAGATCGGCGCGGGCGTCCACGATGAGCTTGGCGATCCGCTCCGGATCGAGTCGGCCGTCGAGGCCTTCGCCGTGATGGATGTTGTAGCTCATCACCCGCAGCGCGGGAGCCTCGGACGAAGCGGCGCGGCTCAGGGTGAGCGGGACAAGAAGCAGGAGGTAATGCCGGATTCTCATGGGGCGGAGGCGAGTCCGCCGCCTCCACGAGGGTGGCGCAACTGTTCTCGCGATGCTTGCGGCGCCTGTGGCGCGACGTGTATTTTTCCGAAACAAGGCTGCCGTGACGATGTCGACTTCCACCGTGATGCGCCCGCCCCGCCGCCTGCTGTTCTTCCTCGCCGGCTTGGGGTTCGCGTTGCTGCTCACCGTTGGTCTGGCGCTGATGCCTTCCGTGCAAACTCGCTGGGTGCAGCGGCTGCTCGCGGCCCATCCGGAGTGGGGTGCCACGGTTGAGCGGGTAAGCGTCCTGCCCGGGCGCGCGAGGATCGCGGGTCTGAGATGGACGGGAAATGCGGCGGAAGTCGTGGTTCCCGAGGTCTCGGTTGAATTCAAGCCGGGCGATCTCGTCTTCAATAAGACCGTCGCGATCTTGGCCCTCCGGGCGAACGCTTGGTCGGTCGCGTTCCGCGAGGCGCCGTCGTCCCCGGCTTCCTCCGTTGAGGAGGGGGCGAAGTCGCCCGCGGGCGAAAGGATTGCCGCGCTTGTGTCAGGTCTGCTGCGGACCGTCGAATTACCGGTCCAGGCCGAGTTAAACGACGTGGACTTGGACGGAAGCATCACGCTCCCGGGTAGGAAATTTCCGGCAAAGGTCTCAATGCGCGGCGGTGGCTTCGTGGCCGGGCGCGATGGACATCTCGATGTGGCCGTTCTTTGGGAAAGTGGTGACCCGAATCTGGGGACGTTCGCGACTCAGGGAGCGTTGAAGGCGCGGATGGAGGACCCTCGTCATTTCTCGGAGGTATCCGTCCGGCTCGAATCGACGGTGCGCGGCGAAGCATTTCCCGCCGGGGCCATACTCACGACCGAAGCGCGTCTCTTCCGCGAACGGGAAGCCGAGGGTTACCGCATCGTGCTCGCGACGCCCCGCCATGCGGTGCTGGAACTGGCGGGCGAGTTGCGTCCCGGGACGGATCGGCTGCGCGGGGCCTGGCGGCTGGATCTCACTTCCGCGGACCTCGCGCCGCTCGCCTTGGGCGTGGCCCTGCCTGAGTTCCACGCCCGGGGTGATGGAACGGTTGATTCGGACGCCGTCGCGAAGGCTCCGCGCGCGGCGGGCAAGATCGCGCTCGATCTTCAACGGCTCGAGGTGGTGAGGCCGGAGCTGCGTGCGATCGGCGCGGTGAGGCTACAGGTGGATTTCGACGCCGGTTGGAGTACGGGTATGGTTTCGGTCGCGCGGCTTTCCGCCCAACTGGAGGGTAAGCGGCCGGTGCTGGTGGTAGAAGCGAGCCAGCCTTTCCTGGTCGATCCGTCGCGGCATGAGTGGCGCCCATCGAGGCCCGGAGCCGAATTGGCCCGCGTGCGTTTGTCGGCTTTGCCCACGGTGTGGTTGGCGCCGTGGATTTCCGGAGTGGAGATCGATGGCGGGGATTGGAGCGGGGAAATCACGGCGCTGGTCGCGGACGGTGCTTTGGCGCTGCGCACGCGGGCGCCTATCGCGGCCGGCGGCATCTCGCTGTTGAAGTCGGGCGAGCCTTGGTTGCGCGGCGTGGAGGCGGCCTTGGCGGGAGCGGCGACGGCTAAGGCGAGCGGCTGGCAGGCGCATGTCGAGCGTCTGAGTTTGCGCGCGCTGGGCCGCGAGTTGGCCACGCTCGAGGCGCGGCTCGGAAGGTTGAGCGGTGCCGACCAGCCGGTTAAGACCGAGGGCACGCTGCGGCTGGACCTCGCGCAAGTGGTGCGGCAGCCGGCGGCTGAGGGCCGGCTCGCGCTCATCAGCGGGGAAGCGAACGCCAAGTTTGGAGCCAAGTTGGGCCGTTCGATGGAAATAAGCACAGATCTACGGCTGGATCACCTGCGCAGCGGGGCGCCCGCCAAGGATCTGCCGTCGGTCGCGGTGGATCTGCGTGCGGAGATCGATGCGGCGGGAAAGATCAAGTTCAGCGCGCCCTTGCGGATGACCGCGGGCGAGCGTGTCTCCGACGTCACCCTGGGCGGAGAGTTCACGCCACGGGGCGACGGAACGGGTGGCAGGGTTGAGGCGCGCCTTTCCGGCGCCCTCGTGCACGTGGCGGATGGGGAAGCTTTGGCGGCGGCGCTATGGGCTCCTTCAACCGTTAAGGGGGCGGCTCCTAAGTCGGCGCCGGGGATGCAATTATCGGCCCCGCCGTGGGCGAGCTGGGAGGGCAAACTTGAGATCGATCTCGGCGAAGTCGTACAGGGCGAGACGGTGCGGATGCGGGACGTGAAGGGGAAGGTGGAGCTCGACGCCGGCAAGGTGCGCATGGAGGCGCTGCGCGGTTCGCTGGGCGACCGCGGTCGGGCGACGTTTTCGGGAGCTTTGGCTTTCGAGGCGGGCCGGCCGGACCCGTTCGCGGCCGAGGTGCAGGTGGAGGTGCGGGAGTTTGATCCGGGGCCGTGGTTCCGCGTGGCTTCGGGCGGGAGTCCCGCGACGCTGGAGGGAAGTTTCACCCTGAGCAGCCGCCTCCGCGGACGCGCGGCGAACCTAGCCTCATTGGCGGCAAACGTCGCGGGTGAGATTCTGGTGAGCAGCCGGGGCGGCATTTTCCGGGGCTTGCCGGTAAAGGTCGCGGCTGGAGCGAATGGCGCGGGGCGCGTCGCCGGCATGATCGCGGCGGCGGGGAGCGCCATCGGGAGTCTGACCGGGAGGAAGGAGCCGCCGGTGATCGCCGGGCGCGCGCAGGCGGTGGCGGAGCTCGCGGCCGGGCTGGGTACGATCCCTTTCGACCAGCTCAGCCTCGTCATCACGCGCGACGCCGCGCGCAACACCACGGTGCGTGAGTTCACGCTCATCGCGCCGGAGCTGCGGCTTACCGGCGCGGGCACGCTGCTGCAACGCGGCGACAATGGTTTCCTCGATGATTCGCTCGCGCTGGAGTTTTCGCTGCGCGCGCGCGGGCGGCAGGGAGATCTGCTGCGGCACCTCGGGCTGCTCGATCCGGCGGTGGATGACCTCGGCTACGCGAGTTGCCGCCTGCCGGTCCGGGTCGCCGGCACTCCGGCGCGGCCGGATTGCGCGGAACTCGCCGCGCGTCTGACGGCGGTGGCGAGCGGCAAGCCGGGGATGGCTGACAAGGCCGGCGAGCTGCTGCAGCGCATCATCGGCGCGCCGAAATAGCGCGCGACGTTGCCTTGGCGAGCGGCCGGCCCATGGTTGCGTGGTGATCGCGTCCATCGCCTTCCACCGCTTCCGTGCCCTCCGCGCCACGAGAGTGGCACTCGCGCCGTTCAACCTCGTCGTCGGTCCCAACGGCAGCGGCAAGACCAGCCTCATTGAGTCGATCATGCGCCTGCGGACCTTGGCGGCGCTTCCGGTCAGCGAGCTTCCCTTTGCGCGGGAGATGGCGGGACCCGAGATCGAGTTTGGTTTCAACGCCCCGTTCGACGGCGTGCGGGTGAAGCTCGGGTGCGAGTCCGACGCCGTCTGCGACACACTGCGGCTCGAACCGGCGCATGCGCGCGGTTGGCAGGATCTGCGGAGCCGGCTGGCGACGATGCGGGGTTACGTGCTCGACCATGACGCGCTGGCGGGACCCGGCCGGCGCGACGACGGAGCGGAGCTGGCGCGGGACGGCGGCAATCTCGCCGCCGTGATGTCCTTTTTGCGGGCGGAACACCCGGTGATGTTCGCGGGGCTGACGGGCGAGGTCCTGCGCCTCATGCCGGAGTTCAAGGCGCTGCGGGTCGAGGATTGTGCGGGCGGTGCGGTGGAGCTGGCGCTGGAACTGGCGGAGGGATCGGTGCTTCCGGCGGCGGAGTTGTCGCAGGGCACGCTGTATCTGCTCGGTTTGCTGGCGCTCGCGTTCACGCCGGAGCCGCCGCGGTTGCTGTGCATCGAGGAGATCGACCGCGGGATCCATCCGCGTATGCTGCGCGAGGTGCGGGACCTGCTCTACCGGCTCGCGTATCCAACGGATGGACGCGATCCGGTGCAGGTGGTGACGACCTCCCACTCGCCGTACTTTATCGACCTTTTCCGCGATCATCCGGAGGAGGTGATCATCTCGCAAAAGGAGGGGAGGGCCGCCCGATTCGAGCGTTTGTCGGACCGGCCGGACCTGCCCGAGTTGCTGCAGGACGGCTCGCTCGGGGACATGTGGTTCAGCGGCATCCTGGGGGGAGTACCCGAGGAGCGATGAAGGTCGCCCTGTTGAGCGAGTCGCCCGCGGACGAAGCGGCGCTCCGGGAGTTGGTCGGGGCGGTTTTGCGCCGGCCGGTGGAGTTTGTCGCTCCGGGCTACCGCGCGCGCGGCTGGCCGAATGTCGCGCAGGTGATGCCGGCGGTGTTGCGACACCTGCATTTCAACACCGCCACGGATGCGCTGGTGGTCGTGGTCGATGCGGACGACTCGGTGGTGCACTCCGTGGAACACGACCGCCCCGGCTACTTTCATCCGCATTGCCGGATGTGCCGCCTGCGGGCGGTCTACCGGCAGACCACGAAACGCTTCCCCGCCGTGAATGGCCGTGATCGCGTGTTGCGGGCGGTGGGCGTAGCGGTGCCGGCGATCGAGGCGTGGTACCTTTGTGGTCGGGACGAGACGGTGACGGAGGCGGCCTGGCTGGCGGGCAACGAGGCCGGTCGCCCGCCCTACACCCGCGCGGAGCTAAAGCAGCGCGTCTATGGTACGGACCGGCCGAGCCTGGCCTTGGAAATCGAGCGGGCGCTGGCGGAAGTCTCCCGGCACCGCGCGGATACCCGTCGTCTGGAGCATGAGTTTCCCGGATTCGCCGCCCTGGCGGCCGATCTGCGCTCCGGCCACCGCGAACCCGCGCAAGAAATGCTTTGAACGTTTGCGGAGGCCGCCAAAAGGCTCTGCGTAAACCATGCCCCTCCCGTACCCCCGGCGGCGTTCCCGGCTGCCGTATCACCTGGAACTGATCGCCAGCTTCATTGCGCGGCTGCTCTACCGCGTTCGCACCGGAGGATTGGAGCATTTCCCGCGGGAGGGCGGCGTGCTCCTTCTTTGCAACCACATCTCCTACGTCGACGTGGTTGTTCTCCAACTGGCGTGTCCGCGCCCGATCCGTTTCGTGGCGTACCACGGTCTGCGGGGCACGCCGTTCCTGAACTGGTGCTTCGAGGTTTCAGGCTGCATCGGGATCTCGTCGCAAAAACCCCGCGAGGGATTGCGGGTCGCCGCCGCCGCGCTGCAGGAGGGTGAGGTCGTCTGCCTCTGCCCGGAGGGCCACATCTCGCGCACCGGCCAGCTCATGCAATTGCAGCGGGGCTTCGAGGTGATCGCGCGGCAATCGGGCGCGCCGGTGGTCGCCGCTGCACTATGCGG
>JAURJO010000464.1 GCA_030832235.1 Verrucomicrobiota bacterium | reverse complement strand
CCGGTTCTCACCACCGACGGTCCGGTCAACGCGTTGGTCGTGCGCACGGCGGGCGCCCCGGTGCCCACGCAGTTGGGCGGTTTCGCCTGGCTCAACGCCAATGGCACGCTCCGCTCCGCCTTCGCCGCCGCTGGTGCGCGATTGAGCGGCGAGATCGTCGCCGTCGCGATCGACCGCGAGGGCCGTCTACTTGTCGGCGGCTTGTTCGCCAACCTCAACAACTCCAGCGGCGGCAACCTCGCGCGTTTCCGGGCCGACGGCACGCTGGACGCCGCATTTAGCCCGGGTCCCAATGGCGCCGTCACCGGCATCGTCGTCCAGCCGGACGGCCGCGTTGTCGTCGTCGGCTCGTTCACCACCGTCGCCGGCACCGCCCGCAACCGTATGGCCCGCATTGACGACAACGGTTCGCTCGACGTCACCTTCGACCCCAGCGCCAACGGGCGCATCACATCCGTCATCCGCCAGAGCGACGGCAAATTGATCGTCGGGGGCGACTTCACCGGCTTCACGCCGAACCTCACCACCACGAACGTGGCGCGCAACTACCTCGCCCGCGTCAACGAGGACGGCACCATCGACGCCAACTACAACCCTTCGCCCAGCGCCGGTGTTTCCGGTCTCGTCCAACAGGCCGACGGCAAGGTGGTCGTGGTCGGCGGTTTCAACAGCCTGACCCCGAACGGCGCCACAACGCCGGTCACGCGCAACTATGTCGCGCGGCTCAACACCGACGGCACGCTCGACCAGAACTTCGACCCCAACGCCGGCGCGCCGGTCAACGCGGTCGTGGCGCTGACCAACGGTCAATTCCTGCTAGGCGGTTCCTTCACGACGCTCCAGCCCTCCGCCGGTGGCGCCTTGGTGTTCCGCAACAACCTCGCGCGCATCAACAGCGACGGCGCGGTGGACCAGACCTTCAATCCCAACCCCAACGGTGCCGTCACCACGCTCGCCGTGCAGTCCGACGGCTTCGTCCTGCTCGGCGGTTCCTTCACCACGCTGCAGCCCGGCGGCACCGGAGTTCCGGTCACCCGCAATCGCCTCGCCCGCGTCGACACCGGCGGCGCGATCGACCTGAACTTCAACCCCGACATCCGCGGCACGATCGGTGTCGTCGCCGCTCGGCCCGACGGCTCCGTTCTCGTGGGCGGCAACTTCACCGATCTGCAGCTGAACGGATCGATCGTCGTGGGCGGCAACTTCGCGAGCATCGGCGGTGTCACCGCGCGGAATCTCGCGATGCTGAATGACAACGGCTCCGTAACGACCTCGTTCCAGCCGCGGCCCGACGGTGCGGTGAACGCCCTCCTCGCCTTGCCCGACGGACGTACGCTGGTCGGCGGCGCGTTCACGACCATCAACGGGGTCGCCCGCCAACGTCTCGCGCGGTTCAACGCCGACGGCACCTTCGACTCCTCCTACAACGCTTCCGCCCCCGCGACTGTGCGTTCGCTCGCGTTGCAGGCCGACGGTCGCGTCCTCGTGGGCCACGCAAATGGAGTGCTGCGTCTCACTGCCGCTGGCGCCGCCGACGCCTCGTTCACGTCGAGCGTCTCGGGTGCCGTCACCGCCCTCGCCGTGCAGGGCGACGGCCGGATCCTTTACGCAGTCAACCAAGCCGGCGTCGCGCGCCTCAATGCCGACGGCTCGGCGGATAATTCCTTCTCGGCGCCCGCCGGCAGCGCGGTCGCTCTCGCGCTGCAGGCCGACGGTAAGGTGCTCGTTGCCGGCATGCCCTCCCGCCTGGTGCGCCTCAACGCCAACGGCTCGGTCGACGCCGCTTTCGCCCCGGCGCCGAACGGTGCCGTGACGGCGCTCGCACTGCAGGCTGATGGCCGACTCATGATCGGCGGTGGTTTTGGAGCGGTTGGTGGCATCTCCCGCCCAGGCATCGCGCGCCTCTCGTCACCCGCCAGCGGAGCGCAAGCCCTCGGGGTGGCCGCGAATCGCGGATCCGTCCTGCTGAACCGCACGGGCGCGATCGGCGAGATCTCCAGCGTCACCTTTGAGATCTCGTCCAACCTCTCCTCCTGGACCCGTCTCGGCGACGGGGTCCGCGCCCCGGGTACGGCGAACTGGCAGGTCGCCGGAGTCAGCTTGCCGGCGACCTCCGTCTTCTACGTCCGCGCCCGCGCCGTCACCCCCACGGTCTCCGGCATCGCCTCGGGTCTTTACGAAGTGATTCGTGAGTTTAACTACGCGAGCCCGGTTCCAGGCCTCGGCATCCCGGCGACCAGCACGTCGACTCCGGCGCAGGCTGCCGCCCAGCCGGGCATCGACGTTGCCACCGGTATCATTCCGCGAGCGATCAGCACGGCCGTGCCCGGCGAAGGCACGGTCTCCATTAATCTCGCCGACAGCACCCGCGCCGCTGACTCGAGGTCGGCGCGTCTGGTCAACCTCTCCACCCGTGGTGAAGTTTCGCCCGGCAACCCGCTCATCCTCGGTTTTGCCATTGCAGGCACTGAGCCGCGACCGGTGCTCGTACGCGGAGCCGGTCCCGCGCTGGGTGGGTTCGGCGTCAGCGGCGCCCTCACCGCCACGTCCCTTCAAATCTACTCCTCGGGCGGCACGCTCGTCGCCGGCACCGAAGGCTGGGGTCGCGACGCCGGTGCAGCCGCCGTGCAGACGGGCGCGTTCCCCTTCACCACGGGTAGCGCCGACAGCGCGGCGCTCGTGACGCTTTCCCCCGGTGTCTACACGGTGCAGGTGGGCGGCTCCTCCGTCGCAACCGGCGCCTCCGCGCGGAGCGGTATCGCCCTCGTGGAAATCTATGACGCCGGCTCCGGCGATGGCGCGCGCCTTGTAAACGTTTCCAGTCGCGGCCCGGCCGCCGCCGGCAACGGCGCGTTGATCAGCGGCTTCGTCCTCGAGGGCGGAGCCGGTGCCCGCGTGCTTCTGCGCGGCGTCGGTCCCGCGATGGCCCAGTTCGGCGCGACCAACACCATCGCTGATCCCTCGATCGCCTTGTACGACGGCGTCGGCCAGCTGCTCGGTGGCAACGACAACTGGGTCTCAAGCCTGCCCGACATCGCCGTCGCCGCGATCCGCGCCGGCGCGTTCGCGCTGCCCGCAGGCAGCAAGGACGCCGCGGTCCTCGCGACGCTGCCCGCCGGCGTGTACACGATTCAGGTCAGCGCCGATTCCACGTCCTCCGGTTCCGCGCTCCTCGAGATCTACGAGGTGCCCTGATCCCTCATTCGGGCGCGGCAGGTAAGAATGTTGCTGCCGGCGCCCGGCCGAAGGTTCTTCGGGGAGTCCTCGTTCCCACCGCGGATTTCCCAGCGCGGCTGAGCTGCACTGGGAGTGGCGACTGAAGGTGCGAGGGAGCGAGGGAAATTGGTGGAAAGAGCCTGCGACGATCCGAGGGGTGCGCCCTCGGCTACATCGCACGCGTTTCATGACGAACGTCGGTCCGGAGTTTCCGGACGAAAAGGCATCCCGCGTCGCCGCGAACGATGCTGACACCGCAACGGCAGCTTTGTCTTCCATCCGTGTCCTCCGTCGGCTCGGCGAAGGAGGAAGGCGGTTCGGAACGCTTCGGAGCTTACCGCGGAATTCGCTGATGACGCGGATGGGGAGGAAACGGACTCATGCATCCCGTCCTTCCTGTTCAAACCGACTTCTTGCGCCTCCTGAGCCTCTTCGCGGCCAACCCAGAGAACAGCTGCGAGGCGGTGCACGAGGTGCGAACTTCGGGCTCAACTCACCGGCCTTGGCTGGGCAGGGATAGCCAGCGTCGGCGCCGGAATCGCCGCGCTTCCGCACCTTGTCATCCGCTGTTCGTCTCCTTCACGTTCCTCCCCGCATGGCGCACGAAAAATCCGTCCGGCGGAACGAACCCACGCGGCCGTCCGCACCGGCACCCCGGTGGAGTCCGGAGCGGATTCTCTTCGAGGACGAATGGCTGATCGTGGTCGACAAGCCCGCCGGGTTGCCGACGCAGCCGACGCTCGACGCCCGCCGGGCGAGCGTGCACTCGACGCTCACGACTTTTCTGCGGGAGCGCGACGGAGGGGCGCCGTATCTCGGGCTTCAGCACCGGCTCGATCGCGACACCTCGGGCGTGCTGCTTTTCACCCGTGATCCCCGAGCCAACGCGGGGGTCACGGCGCTTTTTTCCGGCAAGACCGTGCGGAAAACCTACCTTGCGCTGGCGGTTGCCGGTGCGGCCGCACCCGATTCATGGGAAGTAGCCAATCATCTAGGGATCGTCGGCCGCGAGGGGAAGGCCAGCCGGTTCGGCGCGGTCCGCAGCGGTGGCGACCCGGCCCGCACGTCCTTCCGCGTCGTGGAGCGACTGGGCGGTTTCATCCTCGTGGAGGCCAGTCCGCACACCGGCCGCACGCATCAGATCCGCGTGCATCTCGCGGAGGGCGGCCACCCGATCCTCGGTGATCCCTTCTACGGCGGCCCGACCCGGTTTCCCGCCGGAGGCAGGACCGGGATGGTCGGCGCATCGCGCGTGATGCTCCACGCCGCCGGGCTCGAGTTCGTCCATCCCCTGACCCAGGGGGCGATGAAGATCACCTGCCCGTGTCCGGAGGACTTTGAAACCTGTCGGCGAGCGCTGCGAACCGCACCACTTCCATGAGCCCGGGCGAGGAACTTTGCCGCGCCTGCGGCCTGTGCTGCGACGGCACGCTCTTTCATCATGTGAAGCTCGGTGAAGCCGATGATCCGCGAGCCTTGCGGGCTGGCGGATTGCCCGTGATCACCTCGCGAACGAAGACTCCGATCCTGCGTTCAACGCAGCCGTGCGCCGCGTTATGCGCCGATCGCTCATGCCGGATCTACGCGCAGCGCCCGATGCAGTGTCGCACTTTCGAGTGCCGTGTCTTCCAGGACCTCACCGCCGGTCGCATCTCAAAACGAACCGCTTTGGCTCTCGTACGACGCGCCCGGCGCTGGGCCGACCGCGCCCGCCGGCTCCTCCGGCGATTCCGGGGTGACGACGAGCTGCTTCCCCTCTCGGAGAGATTTCTTCGGGCGCGGCGCCGCGCGGAGTCGGATGGAGCCGACGCCGGCGCACGGGAAACCTGCGCCGACCTGAGCCTCGTGATGCACCGGCTGCACCTCCTGGCTCACGAGAGATTCCACACGCGGCCCGGGGCCGGGGTGCCCAAGTCTTGAAACCCCGCCTCGCGGGCCGCTTCAGGTGAAGAGCTGGTCGAGCAACCGCCGGTCGCGTTTTGTCGGCCGCCCGCTGCCCTTCTCGCGCGCGAGCACCTGCTGCACGGTGTGCTCACGGAGCTTCGCCATCTCCTCCGGCGGTGTGAGGTCGGTGCAGTAATCGGCGACGAGTTTCGCGCCCACCCGCGAACGCGGCGCGCCGACCACCCGCAGCGTGCGGGTGATCAGCCCGATGCGCACACGGACGATCTCACCGGGGCGGACCTCGCGGGCGGGCTTGGCGACGAGATCGTTGACCAACACGGAGCCGGCCCGGCAGGCGTCGGTCGCCAAGGCCCGGCTCCGGTGGATGCGCACCGCCCAGAGCCACTTGTCGAGTCGCATGGCGACGGCGGAGGACGATTCGAGGCTCACCGTGGCGCAGCGAAGGAGAGAGGGCGATCGTGTCAAACCCCGGGCTCGCCTAGCCCCATAGCAGGGGGAAAACCACCGCCACGAGGGCGGCCCAACCGGCATACAGCGGGAGGCACCGCGCCTGCCATCGCTCCAGCGGGGCGAAATCCCCGCGGCCGAAGACGAATCGACCGCACAGCACCGCCGACCACGCGAGATTCACCAGCAGGATAAGGTTTTCACCGAGGGCGGCGACGCGGTTGGGGCTGAACCCGAATTCACGGATGCGAGACCCGATCGCCCACAGCGCGATCAGATCCGCCAACAACGCGCTCACGACGAGCACGAGTTGCAGGCGGTCGAAAAGCCCGGGGGGCGAACCCGGATCCCGCGAGACCACCGCGTAAAGCAGGAGTCCGACCACGACCGCCAGCAGCACGTCAAAGCCGATCAGCACCTCGCGGTCCGCGGTCACGCCGCGGCCCGTCAGGGCGACGGTCGCGAGGAAAGTCACGAGCAGCATGGCGAAAAGCGGCGTGAAAATCCGCGTGAGCAGCGGAGCCATGCCTCCCGCCGGCCCACGGCGGCCGTCCGACAACCATCCCGCGACCACCACCGCACCCGCGGCACCGCCGGGCACAAGCCAGGTCCCGATGACTTCGCGGATATCTAGGCCGATGGCTCGGAAGATCATCGTCAGGCAGGCGATGAGCACCCCGCCGCCGAGCGCGATCAGCACGCCGTGGATGAACACCTCGCCCGAGAACCGGACAAACTCGAGGCGTGCCGTCGTCTCGCGCCAACACCCGTTGGCGTGAGCCACCCCCACCACGAACCACAGCGCGATCGGCAGATGCGATGCCGCGAGCGTTACCAGCGCTCCGTCCGAACGGAACGGGGGCGTGTTCACCAGCACCGCGGCGGCGGCGAACGCGACCGCCACCGAAGCCATCGTTCCGGCGGGGAAACCCCTTCGCCAAAGAAGAAACACGGCGAGGAACGGCAGGATGAGCAGGGCGGCGTTGCGGGCGTAAAACCCCTCGTGACCCGCGAAGGTGAGGCCGAAAACATGCGGTACCTTGATCGCCGCGGCCGCGCCAGCCGCACAGCCAAGTGCCAGAATGGTTTCGCGCCACGGAACGCGAGGCGCCTCCGAATCGGATGGGTTTTGCCAAAAAACGGAGGCGTTCTCGCGCCCGAAGGCGCGTGTGGCGCGATCATCGTCCCCGACTCTTCGCAGCGCCACCAACCAGGATTCATCCAACGTCAGGCCCGACCGCCTCAGGTGTTCCACTTCGGCCATGAGACGGGTTTCGAGCCGCGCGACGCCCGCCGATTGCTGGGCGCGGAGCGCATGCTCGCGCCAGCGCCGCAGGTTCGCCTCAAGACGCGTGGAATCCTTCGGGTCGCTGGAGCTCATGCATGTTTCTCGGTCTCGCGCCGCGTCGCGGTCAAGGTCGGCTTCTCGCCGCAGAAGCGAAGGGTGGTGAAACAGCAGCGTGGCAAGGATCCGGCCGGACGCGGCGAGGCGTCGGTTTGGCAATTTCGGAGCGCGGAAATCACCGAAATGAACCGGCGTGCATGTAGCGATAACACTCCGCCTGGATGGAGCCTCTAGGGTCCGCGGCGACACGGGATGCCTTTTCGTCCGGAAACTCCGGACCGACGTTCATCATGAAACGCGTGCGATGTAGCCGAGGGCGCACCCCTCGGATCGTCGGAAACTCTTCCCGCCAATTTCCCCTCACGCCCGCTCGCTTCGTGCCCCGCGACTTTTCCTCCAAAGCCCTGCGAAGGAGGAAGTCTCGGCGAAGCAGGGTTACTCGCCCCTACCAGCGCTGCAGCCTGAACGTTGCTTCGGTTGCGGCGGAGCCGCGCCCCGGTTTCCGCGGTCCTGATTTCCAGATCCACCCGCTCTTTTTTCTCCCTTCGGCTTTTTGACGACGAACGGAAAGTGCGGCATCATTCCCCAGGTTCAACGTTCCGGCGTCATGAGCCCCCGGAAGACAAAAGGCCCGTTTCCCGTCCCCCGTTGGGTAGCCCTCCTCGCGACGCTGGTGGCCGCGAGTGGCGACGAAGCCTTGGCGGCGCGAACGCCGGAACCCCGTGGTTCCATGGATCCAATCCCGCCCGCTCCCGTCGACACCGAGGAGTTTCGCCGCGCGCGCCAAACGCTGGTCGAACGCGACGTGGTCTCCGCCGGCGTGAAGGATCCCGCGGTGCTGGCGGCGATGCTCCGCGTGCCGCGCCATGTTTTCGTTCCGGAACCGCTCCGGCGCCAAGCGTACGACGACCACCCCTTGCCGATCGGTCATGGCCAGACCATTTCGCAGCCTTCGCTGGTGGCCTTGATGACGGAAATGCTCGGCCTCACGCCGCGGTCGCGCGTTCTGGAGATCGGCACCGGCTCCGGCTACCAGGCCGCGGTGCTCGCGGAGGTCGCAGGGGAGGTTTATTCGATCGAGATCGTGCCTCCGCTGGCCGAAGCGGCGGCGCGAGCGTTGCCTCGCGCCGGCTACGAACGTGTGCACCTTCGCATCGGCGACGGCTGGCTGGGCTGGCCGGAGGTTGCACCGTTCGACGCCATCATGGTTACGTGCGCCCCGGAAAACGTCCCCGCGCCCCTCGTCGCGCAGCTCCGCGAGGGAGGAAGGCTCTGCATTCCGGTTGGCCCCGCCGGAGCGACGCAGGAACTGTTGCTGCTGGTGAAGCGCGCCGACGGCACGCTGGAGCGCAAGACGTCGCACCCGGTGCGATTCGTGCCGATGCGCCGCGCCGCGCCGTGAGGCCGCGCCGCCATGCTTGCCAAGCCGGTACGGGTGCGCATGGTCCGGGCGTTCTTTGATCGCGGATCACGCGATCGAGGGGCCGAAACCTCCTCCACTCAACCGGGCGGAACGAGATCCGGTCCCTTCGACTTTCCGGGGGTGTTCTGGATTCTACCCTTGGTTGGAGCGCGCCGCTGCCTGTCGAGAGTCGTGGGTCTCTCGCAAATCCCCCCGCGAAACAACAAACGGCAAAACTGAAGAAATGCCCCTGGCAGCCTAATGGCAGCCACGTCGGTCTAGCGACACCTGCTAGCTGGAACTGACGTCGACAGCAGGCATGGCGCGTGGAGCGGTCCGCGGACCGCGCGCTGTATCTTCGATCCGGGGACTGGCTGGGGCTCAAGCGCGTGCGACGGCGTGGCCCCGGCGAGATCAAAGTCGCGCTATACAGGTAGACGTGGCGTGCAAAGGCCAGGGGCACGCGGGTTCAAATCCCGCCACCTCCACCAATTTATTCCGCTGGTAATCAGCGTTTTAGGGGCTTTTGGCGTTTCGGTTTTTGGAAATGTATCGGTTTTGTACCAAATTCTGGTACCTTCCGAGGCATGAAAAGGAACGCCCCAACGTCAGATGGTTTTACCCAACGCGACACCTCCCAAATCTGGGAGTGGGACAAGAATCCGAGGATCACCATCCGTCCGAGACTGAACGCGTCTGGAGGACTCGGTTACCGGGTCACGTTTCCCAGCAGCGTAACGGGCGGGCGGGTGCTCTTCCTCCAAAGTAAGTCCCT
>JAURJO010000463.1 GCA_030832235.1 Verrucomicrobiota bacterium | reverse complement strand
GCGCGGCTACCGGCCGTTCGTCGTCGGCGCCGACGTCTACCGGCCGGCCGCCATCGACCAGCTCGAGATCCTCGCGAAGCAGGAGGAACTCGGCTTCTACGCCGACCGGAACTCCAAGGACGTCCCCGCGATCGGCGCCACCGCCCTCGCCGCGGCCCAGGCCGCGGCGGCCGACTGCATCATCTTCGACACCGCCGGCCGCCTGCAGATCGACGCCGACCTCATCGAGGAGGTGAAACGCCTGCGCGCCCGCGTGCAGCCCGACGAGGTGCTCCTCGTGGCCGACGGCGCCCTCGGCCAGGAGGCCGTCAACGTCGCGAAGGCCTTCCATGACGCCCTGCAGCTGACGGGCCTGATCCTCACCAAGTTCGACGGCGACACCCGCGGCGGCGCGGCGCTCTCGATCAAGGGCGTCACCGGCGTGCCGATCAAGTTCGTCGGCACGGGCGAGAAGACGGCGGACTTCGAGCCGTTCCACCCGGACCGGCTGGCGTCGCGCATCCTCGGGATGGGCGACGTCGTTTCGCTCGTCGAGAAGGCGCAGGAGACGATCGACGAGCGCGAGGCGGAGCGGATGGCGGAGAAGATGCGCAAGGCGGAGTTCGACCTCGATGACTTCCTGGCGCAGATGCAGCAGGTGAAGAAGATGGGCTCGATGCAGAGCCTGATGGGGATGATCCCCGGCATGAGTGGCATGCAGCTGCCGCCGGACGCCGACCGCCAGATGGCGCGTACCGAGGCGATCATCCGCTCGATGACGCCGCAGGAGCGGCGCAAGCCCGACATCCTGAACGGCAGCCGCCGCAAGCGCATCGCCGACGGTTCGGGGGTGAAGATCGTCGAGGTGAACCAGCTGATGAAACAGTTTCAGCAGATGCAGCAGATGATGAAGCTGATGAAAGGGGGCGGCGGGAAGAAAATGATGCGGCAGATGGAGGCGATGCAGCAGCAGCGCGGACGCGGAGGATTCCCCGGATTTTAACCGCTATGGGTTTGCGCCCCGGCGGTTTTGCGCCGAGTCCTAGGGTGTTCAGCCCACCCAACTCTCCATTCCCCACCCACACCCATGAAGGGAGTCATCTTCATTTTGCTCGAGAAGGTTGTCAGCGAAGCCCACGGCTACGGAGTCTGGGAAGCGCTGCTGGAAAAATCCGGCGCGAGCGGCACCTACACCAGTCTCGGCAGTTACCCCGACGAGGAGTTGCTGGGTCTCGTGGCCGCGGCCTCCGAGGCCACCGGACGCCCGCAGGGTGAGATCCTCACGTGGTTCGGCCGCAAGGCCATGCCGCTGCTGCGCGAGCGCTATCCCGACTTCTTTGCGCGCCACCGGCAGACCATCCCGTTCATTCTCACGCTGAACGAGATCATCCATCCCGAGGTGCGTAAGCTCTACCCCGGGGCCGAGGCGCCCGATTTCGGATTCCGTCGCAGCGGACCCGACGAGTTGGAACTGGAATATCGCTCGAAAAAGAAAATGTGCGCCCTGGCCGAAGGTCTCATCCAAGGGGCCGCCGACATCTTCGGGGAGACCGTGACGATCACGCAGCCTCGTTGCATGCACCGGGGAGACGAATCCTGCCTCATGACCTGCCGCTTCACCGCAAAGGCGGCATGAGTTCTTCCCCGGAGGATCCGTCGCTGCGGATCCAGCAGCTGGAAAAGCGGCTGGAGCGGGAGCGGCGCGCGCGTGAGGAGGCGGAGAACATCGCCGAACGGGCGACCCGCGACCTCTACGAGCGGATCCAGGAATTGGAGCGCATCCGGGTGCAGCTCAGCGAGGCGAAGGAGCAGGCGGACCGCGCCAACCAGGCGAAGAGCGCGTTCCTCGCCAACATGTCCCACGAGATCCGGACCCCCCTCACCGCGATCATCGGCCTCGCCTACCTCACCATGCGTCGCGCGGACGAACCGCGACTGCGCAAGAGCCTCTCCGACATCCACGAGTCCGGCAACCACCTGCTCGGCCTCGTGAGCGACATCCTCGATCTGTCGAAACTCGAGGCCGACAAGATCGTGCTCGACGACGTCGACCTCGCGATCGACGGCGTGCTGGAGCGAGTGAGCACGATGACGGCGGCCCGCGCGCAGGCCCAGGGCCTGGAACTCGCCTTCTCACTCGATCCGCGAGTTCCGCGCCAGGTCCGCGGCGATCCGGTGCGACTCGCCCAAATCCTCCTCAACTACGTTTCCAACGCCATCAAGTTCACCGAGCGCGGTGAAATCACCGTCCGCGTTGGCATCGAGGAGCAGGATGCCGAATCCGCCCTGCTGCGTTTCTCAGTGTCCGACACCGGCATCGGCATCAGTCCCGATGACTTGAGCCGGCTGTTCCGTCCGTTCGAGCAAGTAGACGGTTCCGACACGCGTTCGCACGGTGGATCCGGGCTGGGTCTCGCCATCTGCCGCCGCCTTGCCGAACGCATGGGCGGTAGCGTCGGCGCGACCAGCGAGCCCGGCCGCGGGAGTGTTTTCTGGTTCACCACGCGATTGCGCATCGCCCGCCGCGCCGTGGATTTTTCCCCGCGCCGCGATATCGAGGGACGCAGGATTTTGGTGGTCGATGACAATCCCACCGCCCGCACGGTGATCTCCGGGCTTTTGAGCTCCTTCCCCGTCCACGTGGAAACGGCCGCCTCCGGCGCCGAAGCCGTCGCGCATGTCGTCGCGGCGGAGAAGGCCGGCCGGCCCTTCCATGTGCTGCTCCTCGACTGGCGCATGCCGGAACTCGACGGCATCGCCACCGCGCGCCGGATTCGCGAACTCGTCCCGCAATCCTCCTGCCCCGCGGTGTTGCTCATCACCGCCCACGGTCGCGAGGAGGCGCTCGGCGCCGCCGCGGAGGCCGGCATCGAGGTGGTCATCAGCAAACCCGTGACGGAATCCACGTTGATCGACTCGCTCGTCCGCGCGATCTCGGGTCGCGAATCCCCCCTGGGTGAGCAGGCGCTCGGCGACGCTCGCGCCGCCCGCGTGGATGATTTCGCCGACTCCCTCCGTGGCCGGCGCGTGCTGGTGGTCGATGACGTGCCGATGAACCTCGAGATCATTCGCGGTCTGCTGGAAGTGGCGGGGTGCACCGTGGAGACGGCCGACAGCGGCCTGGAGGCGGTGGAACGCGCCCGCAAAGGCGAGCTCGATGTGATCCTGATGGACATCCAAATGCCTGTCATGGACGGCGTCACCGCCGCGCAGGAAATCCGCCGGCTGCCGGGCTGTGAGCGATTACCCGTGATCGCCGTCACCGCCAACGTCCTCGAATCCGACCACCGCCACTACCGCGCCTCGGGCATCAGCGAAATCATCGCGAAGCCGATTGAGCCGGCGACGCTCTACGCCACGGTCGCGCGCCACGCACCCGGCGGCGCCAGAGCGCCTTTGTCCGCCTCCGCCGCGGATCCGGCCGCACCCTCCGGACACATCCCGCTCTTCGACGTCGAGGCGGCGCTCGGTTTCCTTGGCGGCAACCGGGACCTGCTCGTCCGCAGCGCGCGTATGTTCGTAGCCTCAAACGAGCACGACGTGGAGCAGATCCTCGCCCTCATCGCCGCGGCGGACCTGAAGACGGCGTCGCGGCGTTTCCACCGGCTCAAAGGCTCGGCCGCCATGCTCGGTTGCCGCCGCTTGTCCGAAGTCTCCGCCGCCTTGGAACGCGACCTGAAGGCCGCCGACGCCAAGGCGCCGGCCGACCATCGCCTGCGGGACTTCTCCGAGGCGATGGGGCAGACGCTGGAAGCGCTGCGGCAGCACGCCGCGGCGCCCCCCCATTGACCGAGCGCGGGCGCGGGTGCGATCCGCAACGAGGGAGTTGCGGTCCGGCAAACGCAGGTGGAGATTCGCCCGAATGAGATCGCTCCGCTTCGCGCTCATCCCCGCCCTTTTCGGTGTCTCCTCCAGCATCGCCGCGCCCGACTACCTGCGCGACGTGAAGCCGTTGCTCACGCGGCACTGCGTGCAATGCCACGGCGCGAAGAAGGAGGAGGCGGGCCTGCGGCTCGACACGGCGGAGTTCGCGCGACTGGGCGGATCCAGCGGATCGGTGGTGAAACGCGACCGCGACGGGGAAAGCCTTCTGTCCGCGGTGATCGCAGGCACGCACGCCGACATCCCGGCGATGCCCTACAAGAAGGAACGGATGGCCGCCGCCGACATCGCGACCCTGCGCGCGTGGGTCGCCGCCGGCGCGCCGGCGCCGGAGAACGAGGAACCGGGCCGTTGGGAACACTGGGCTTTCATCGCGCCGCAGCGCCCTGCTCCACCCGCTAATCCGAGCGATTGGGCCCGAAACGACATCGACCGCTTCATCCTCACCCGCCTCGCCGCAGATCGCATCGCGCCTGCTCCCGAGGCCGATCGCATCACCCTGCTGCGCCGCGTGTCGCTCGACCTCACCGGCCTGCCTCCGACACCGGCGGAGACGGCCGCGTTCCTGGCCGACAACACCGCGGGAGCGTACGAGCGCGCGGTCGACCGTCTCCTCGCCTCGCCCCACTTCGGTGAACGCTGGGCGCGGCCATGGCTGGACGTCGCGCGCTACGCCGACTCCAACGGCTACTCGATCGACGCGCCCCGCCAGATCTGGAAATACCGCGACTGGGTCGTGAACGCCCTCAACCGTGATCTTCCCTACGATCAATTCGTGATCGAGCAGCTCGCGGGCGATCTCCTGCCGAACCCCACGACCGACCAGCGCGTGGCGACGGGCTTCAACCGCAACACCCAGATCAACCAGGAGGGCGGCATCGACCCCGAGCAGTTCCGCATCGAGTCCGTCCTCGACCGCGTCAACACCTACGGCACCGCCTTCCTCGGACTGACGATCGCCTGCGCCCAGTGCCACGACCACAAATTCGATCCGCTCACCCAGCAGGACTACTACCGGCTCTTCGCCCTTTTCAACAACACCGTCGACGACGGTCACGGCCAGTCGCGGCCGGGCGGCCTCCTCCACTTCACGCGGGACGGCCGGGAGGATGACACGCTCCTCGGCGAGCTGGACGCCGCCCGCACCGCGGTCCGCCGGCACCTCGAGGCCCGCGGTGACGAGATCGAGGCCTGGCGCCAGCAGGTGACGCCGGCCCAGCGCGCCGAGTACTCCCCCGCCAGCCTGCGCGCGGCCCTCGACGTACCCTGGGAAAAGCAGTCTTTTTCCCAGCGCCGCGCGGTGTTCGGGGCCGCCCGTCCCGCGGACCCCG
>JAURJO010000462.1 GCA_030832235.1 Verrucomicrobiota bacterium | reverse complement strand
CTTCGAGCGCTCGCGCCCGCAGCACAACCTGAGCATGTTTCTCACGCTCAAAGACGGCGACCGCCACTTCAACAAGACACCCGGTCCGTTGAACAAGGAGACGCGCAAGGTCACCCCCGGCTTCAACTTCTCGTCGGTCGTGCCGGTGAACCGTCGATTCGGTTTCACGCTCTCCGGCAATCACGTCGACCAGTACAGTTACGAGGATGTCGCCACCAGCACCTGGCGCGGCAACGGTTACGCGACCAACGTGGCGGCCACCGCCACCAACGGCCTGCCCGACACCACGCCGGACAAGCCCTACCTCACCGACTTCGCGCTCCGCGACAGCACGCGCGGCAACCGCGCCGACTCGATCGGCACGACGATGGACTACCGGCCCTATGCCAACGCCACGCTCTCGTTCTCGTTCCTCTGGAATTGGATCGGCGTGGTGCACAACAACCGCACGTTCTCGTTCTTCGTGAACCGCGTGTTGCCCGGTGAATGGGGTCCCGACTTCACCCGCGGCGCACCACTCCCGGTCGGCACCGCCGGAACTCCGGGTGGCTTCGGCCCGGCGGGAGGCCTCGGCGAAGCGCGGATCAACGGCGGCGCGCAGGACTGGTATGGCACCACCTACACGCCGTCGCTCGTTTGGCGGCACGACGGACCGGTCTGGAAGATGGACGCCGGCCTCGGCTACTCCCGCGCCAGCCTCCACACCCGCAACGTCGACAAGGGATTCTTCGGCACCTCGCAGGCCCGCCGCACCGGCGTGCGGGTCTCGTTCGCCGACATCTTTTACCTACGGCCCAATACCATCACCGTCACCGGTGCCGACGGCCAGCCGGTCGACCCATACCGCCTCGACAACTACTCTCTCGACACGGCCAATGCCGTCGTTCGCGACTCCTTCGACATCAAGCGCAGCGCGCGGTTCAACGTCCGCCGCGATCTCACGGTCCGCGGCGTGCCGGTTTCACTGAAGACGGGTGCCGAGATCCGCAGCATGGAGCGCGACCTGCGCGCGACGACCGACACCTACACGTTCGTCGGCCGCGACGGGGTGAACAGCTTCGCGACCAACGCGCCCCTGCGCGGCGACGACAACGCAGGGATCGTGCTCGACGAGGCGTTTTCCCAGCGCGTCGGATCCTACGGCTTCCCGAAGATCCAGTGGATCTCGAACGACGACTACTACGACCTCTACCGTTCGAACCCCTCGTACTTCACCACCAACGACAACACGAACTACCGCGCCGGCATCGGCGCCTCGAAGTACGCGCGTGAGGTGATCTCGGCGGCCTACTTCCGCGGCGACGCGGCGTTCTTCAACCGCCGGCTGCAGTTCGTCGGCGGATTGCGGGCCGAGCAGACCAACATCAACGCGCAGGGCCCGCTGACCGATCCCTCGCGCAACTTCCAGCACGACGCCGCCGGCAACGTCATCCCGCGCCGCGATGCCGCCGGTAACATCCTCCGTAATGCGGCCGGCGCGCCGCTGCCGGCGCTGATCGTGCCGACCACCGACGCGCTCGGACTCTCGAAGCTCACTTACATCGACCGCGGCCAGAACACGACCAAGGAGTACCTGCGGCTCTTCCCGAATCTCAACGTGAGCTACCTGCTCCGCGAGAATCTCACCGCGCGGTACGCGTACTACCAGAGCGTGGGCCGGCCCGACTTCAATCAGTACGCTGGCGGACTCACCCTGCCCGACACGTCTGTGCCGGTGACGTCGAGCACCGTGATCTCGGTGAACAACGCGGCGATCAAGGCGTGGAGCGCGGAGACCCACAAGGTCCGGTTCGAATATTACTTCGAGCGCGTCGGCACGATCAACATCGGCGCCTTCCGCCGTGACTTCCGGAATTTCTTCGGCGGAGTGACTTTCCCGGCGACGCCCGAGTTCCTCGCGCTCTACGACCTCGATCCCGACGAGTACGGGATGTATGACGTCTCCACCAACCACAACCTGTCGACAACCGTGCGGATGACGGGTCTGGAGTTCGACTACAAGCAGGCCCTCACCTTCCTGCCGCAATGGGCCCGCGGCGTGCAGGTTTTCGCCAATGCCAGCGCGATCCGAGCGACGGGTGAAGGCGCGGCGAACTTCGCGGGTTTTATCCCGCGCAGCGGCAGCTGGGGCTGGAGCCTCACCCGGCCGAAGTACGTCCTGCGCATGAACTGGAACTACCGCGGGGCCCAGCGGCGCGGCATCATCGCCACCGGCCGCAGTATCGAGGCCAACACCTACAACTGGGGCTCCAAGCGCCTCTACATCGACGTCAACGCCGACTACGTGCTGAGCCGCCGCTTCACGCTCTTCGGCAGCATGCGCAATATCAACGACCAGACAGAAGACTCCAAGATCTACGGCCCGAACACGCCCGCCTACGCGAAGTTCCGCCAGCGCGTCGACTACGGCTCCGCGTGGACCTTCGGCCTGCGCGGGACGTTTTGAGCCCGCGCCCACCCTCGGACAAAAAGGGAACCGGACGGAAGCGAGGTTCGAACAGCAAGGCAGAGAAGCAGACGGACTTTCCTCATCCGATTCATCCGCCAAATCAGCGGTTAAACCGAGGAACTCAGTAGCGCCTTCGGCCGTCGAGCCTGCGGTATGGTCCGCGGCGGGCCCTCCTTCGCCGGGCCTTCGGGGGACAGAACGGCGGTCACGGTTTCAGCATAGTCCGCGGCGAACGGCCGCGGCTACATCCGAGCCCTCCTCATTCGTGTCCCTTGGTGTCCATTCGTGGTTCACTCGCTGGTCGGCAACCGAGGGATCGGACCGTGTTTATCCGCGTCCATCCGTGGTTGCCCGACCGCAAAGCGGTTCCGGCAAGCATCACCATCAGCAGGTTAGCGAACAACAAGACCGGGAAGGTCGGGGAGCCCTATGAACTTTTCTCATCCGCCTCATCCGCAAAATCAGCGGTTAAACCGAGGAACTCAGTAGCGCCTTTCGACCGTTTAGCCTGCGGTATGGTCCGCGGCGGGCCCTCCTTCGCCGGGCCTTCGGAGGACAAAACGGCGGTCACGGTTTCAGCATAGTCCGCGGCGAACGGCCGCGGCTACATCCGAGCCCTCCTCATTCGTGTCCCTTGGTGTCCATTCGTGGTTCACTCGCTGGTCAGCAACCGAGGGATCGGATCGTGTTTATCCGCGTCCATCCGTGGTTGATCCCGGTTTGAACTACATCGCGCAGCGGCGCGGTTCTCATTCGTGCTTCACGACCACGAAGCATCGCCTACGCCGAAGGGCGCTTGCGCGCTTTCATCCACTTCCGGAATTCGCCACCGCGCCACTCGGGCAACGTGCGCTTGGCAGCCCAGGCCTGCAGCGCGGGCACGGGGATCAGCTTCACGGGCAGATGGTTGATGATGCGCCCGCCGGCGAGCGCCGCCTTCCAGACCGCCGGTTGCGCCGCGAGCAGCGCCCAAGGGCCCATCGGCGGCGATCCGGGTGACGGCACGTTCTCTTCCTTCGCCCGCGCGCGCAGGCGCAGCAGCAGGTCGGGAATCGGGATGTTCACCGGGCACACTTCGTGGCAGGCGCCGCAGAGCGACGACGCCTTCGGCAGATCGGCCTTCTGCGGGAAGCGCTCGCCCATCAGCAGGGGCGACAACACCGCGCCGACGGGGCCGGGGTAAACGCTGCGGTAGGCGTGGCCGCTCGCCTGCCGGTAGATCGGGCACACGTTCAGGCAGGCGCCGCAGCGGATGCACCGCAGGATCTCGCGGCAATCGCTCGCGAGGACCTCCGTGCGGCCGTTGTCGACGAAGATGACGTGCATCTCCTCCGGCCCGTCGGGCTGGCCCGCGCGGCGCGGACCGCCGATGAACTCGGTGTAGACCGTGAGATCCTGCGCGGTGCCGGAGCGGCCGAGCAGGTTGAGGAGCACGGCCAGGTCGCGGTCCCGCGGCACGATCTTCTCGATGCCCACGAGCACGATGTGGCAGCGCGTCGCGGCAAGGCAGAAGCGGGAATTTCCCTCGTTGGTTACGAGGACGATCCGTCCGCTTTCGGCGGAAACGAAGTTGGCACCCGTCAGGCCGACATCGGCCGCGAGGTACTTGTGTCGCAGGTGGTGGCGGGCGCGGCGCGTGATCGTGGCCGGATCGTCGTTGTAGGCGCCGAGCCCCTCCCGCTCGAAGCTCGTCGCGATCTCGCGGCGGTTCTTGTGGATGATCGGCCGCACGATGTGGCTCGGGTGGTCGTCATCGATCTGCACGATGAATTCGCCCAAGTCGGTCTCCACCGCCTCCAACCCGTGTCCCTCCAGAAAGCGCGCGAGCTCGATCTCCTCGCTTACCATGGTCTTCGCTTTGACCATGCGCGTCGCGCCGCGGTCGCGCATGATGCGCAGCACCGCCTCGCAGGCCGCCTGTCCGGTCGAAGCCCAATGCACCTGCGCGCCGGAAGCCCGCAGTCGCTGTTCCACCTGCGGCAGGTAGGTGTCGAGGTTCTCGATCGCGTGCTGCTTGATCTCGCCGGCCAGGTGGCGAAGGCGGTCGGGGTCGCCGAACTGGTCGAAGAGGAGGCGCGTGCGCTTCTCGTGCGTCGTCTTTGTGCTCTGGTAGACGGAAGCGCGTTTGTCGGCCGGCAGGCGCGCGGCGAATTGGTCGATCGGCTGGGACATCGCGGGGATCGGTTTAGCCGCGAGGACCGCCTTTGAGGGCGTCGCGCAGCACCTGCGCGAGGTGGCGGGTGCGGATCGGTTTGCCCTCGGCCTGGGCCAGACCGCCGAGGTGCATGAGGCAGCTCATGTCGGGCGAGACATACTCATCGGGCGCGACAGCGCGAACATGTTCGAGCTTCAGCTCCCCCATCTTCGCGGAAAGATGCGGAAACGTGACCGCGAACGTGCCGCCGAAACCGCAGCATTGCTCCGCTTCGCCGAACTCGACCAGCGAGAGGCCGGCGATCGAGCCCAGCAGCGCCTGCGCCGCCGGCACCGTCTCCGTGCCGCGGGAATGGCAGGAGCGGTGCAACGCCACGCGGGCCTCGTAGCGACCCGGCCACGATTTCACGCCCAGGCCGTTCACGATGAAGTCCGCCAGCTCCCACGTCCGCCGGCCGAGCGCGCCCACCTCCGCGGCGTCGGGCTCGCGCTCGAATTCCAGCACCGCGCCATGGAACATCATCGCCGCGCACGAGGCGCTCGGGATGACAACGGGCTCCTCCCCGGCGAAGGTCCGTACCGTGTGTCGCACCACCTTGCGCGACGCCGCCCAGTCGCCTCCGTTGAACGCGGGCTGGCCGCAGCAGGTCTGCCCCTCGGGAAACACCACCTCGACGCCGAGGTGCTCCAGCACCTCCACCGTCGCCGCGGCGACGTCGTCATAGAAGGCGTCACACAGGCACGTGGCCATCAATTGCACCTTCCGGCCCGTGACGGGCGCTCGCTCGGCGTTCAGCATTTTGAGATTGGAAAACCGTGGGTGCGCCGGACTTTCTGGCAATTGGAAATGTCCGCCATGTCTCGCTCCGTCCACACCGTCGCCCTCGACTTCGGCGCCACCAGCGGCCGCGTGATTCTCGGCACCTGGTCCGGCGGCCGGCTCTCGCTCCACGAGGTCCACCGCTTCCCCAACGCGTTCCGCTCCCTGAACGGAAACGATTACTGGGAGATCGGCACCCTGTGGCACGAGGCGCTCACCGGCTTGAAAAAGGCGGCCGACGCCCTTCCCCGCGGCGCGACGATCGCCTCGGTGGGCGTCGACTGCTGGGGCGTCGACTACGTGCTGCTCGATGACTCCGGGCGACTGGTCTTCCCGGTGCATGCTTACCGCGACGCCCGCACGCAAGCCGGACTCCGGCGCCTCGCCCACACCCGCGCCGCGCTCGACCGCGTCTACGCCGCCACGGGTATCCCCAACGTCTTCTACAACTCCTCCCTGCAATTGGCCGAGGTCGTGGCCTCGTGCCCCGCGGTCGAGGACCTCGCGACGCGCTGCCTCTTCCTGCCCGACTATTTCAATTACCTGCTGTCGGGCCGCATGGAGAACGAGTTCACCATCGCGAGCACCTCGCAGTTGATCGATGTGCGCTCCACCGGCTGGTCCCGCACCGCGCTTGATTACTTCCGCATCCCGCCGCGCTGGTTCACCCCGCCCCTCCTTTCCGGCGCGCGCCTCGGGCGCCTGCGCAAGGAGATTGTCGCCGGCTCCCCCGCCCTCGCCGGCGCCCAGGTCATCGCCGTACCTGGACATGACACCGCCTGCGCCTACGACGCGATGCCTGCGGCGCCCGACGGCGGTGACCTATTCCTCAGCTCCGGCACCTGGTCGCTCGTCGGTTTCGAAAGCGACACACCGGTGCTCGGCGCCGAAGCGATGGCCGCGCGCATCTCCAACGAGCGCATCGGCGACGGCCGTTACCGTCCGCTCACGAACGTCATCGGACTCTGGCTCCTCGAGGGCACGATGAAGGACTTCGCCGCGCGGCCGGAGGACGACCACGCCTGGCGGACCCTGATCAACGCGGCCGAACGCCTCCCCGCGCCGAAGGGTCTCCTCGACGTCACGGATCCGGCCTTCGCGAACCCACCCTCGATGAAGGCGGCGATCGACGCCCACCTGAAGCGCCGGAAGCTCGCACGGCCCGCTAATCTCGCCGGCTACGTGCGCCTGATCTGCGACTCGCTGGGCCGCGGACACGCCGACGCCATGCGCGCATTCGAGCGCATGACGGGCAGGAAATTCCGCCGCATCCTCATGGTGGGAGGTGGCTCCAAGAACCGCCTCCTCTGCGCCGCCACGGCCCGCGAGGCCGGCGTGCCGGTGGTGAGCTTCGCCCTCGAGGGCACGGCAGTGGGCAACATCGCCAGCCAGTTGATCTCGCTGCGGGCGGTGAAAGATCTGGCGACGTTCCGCAAACTCCTCGGCGCCGATCTCAAGCAGACCACCTACGCGCCCTGACGGGCTTGCGCCCCGCTAATCCTGCTGAAGGGAGGAGATCTCGGCCCCCCGAAGTCCGGGTTCCACCGCAAGCGGGTACACCGAGATCCTGCGGTTGGAGAACAAACGCGACGCCGGCCGCAGTTGAAGGCCCGCGTCATCCTTCAAAGCGTGGTCGACCAGGACATAGACCGGCGCCGCGGAAACATCGGCGCGCTCCAATCGCCCCGCGCGGTAGAAGAAATCCGACGCGAGCGCGGCCCGGCGACTGAGCAGCGGGCCATTGAGCACATAGTGGTGCCCCTCGAACCAAAGCCGCCGCTCCGACAATGCGGAGTAATAGAAATGCACTCCGAGCAGCGTGCGATCGAGCGCGCCCCAGTGGTCGCTGCGCGTGTTCTCGGGCGTCCAGGCGTTCGCCACCAGCACCGCATTGCGCTCCGTGTTCCGACGGATCCAAAGCATCGCTTCCGTAAGATCGCCCTGGCCATCGTCGGCTCGCACCACCGGTGTCGAACGCAGCCAGTCGGCAAAACCGGGGGCGTTGCGGGCCATCCAAACGGAAGCCTGCATAACGAAGGCCACGCCAATGACACCGATCATCCCTACCCGAACAACCGGCAAGGCCGCGGGAAACGGGAGCCGGACAGCCGACCCGGCGGAAAGGCTCCGGGCGCCTTCGATCAGGAATCCCGCCGCGAGCACGGACATTGGCAGACGCATCATCAGCAGCACGTAGATCTCCCCGAAACTGTTCAGTTCGAGGAGCAACCCCATGCCGACACACGCGAATAGGAATGCCCCAAGCAGGTGAACCAAGCCGCGATCGCCCCGGGCGGTGCCCCCCCAGGCAAGGTAAGGCAGTGCCAGCAGCCTGATGCCGGACGTGCCGGCGAAAGCCACAAGCCCGCACAAGAATTCCGCAACCGCACCGGAGATAGCGGGAGGCAGGAACATCCGCAGTCCGGCCTCACAAGCCGGCAGCCACTGGCGCCAGAAGCCGGTCATTTCAAAAATGTGGAACGGGTTGAAACGCGCCCCGCCGGAACGCCACGCCGACATCGTGGGAAAATAGACCACAGCGAATGCGACGGCGAGCAGCGCCGCGACGACCAGCATCCTCGCGGAGGAGCGACCGGCGCGGCGAGCGGACCACAACGCGAGCAAAACCAGCGCGGTGACCACGACGGGAAGAACGGTCCCTTTGGCGCCCGTGCCTCCGACGCCGAGCAGCAGAAGCAACGAGACGTACCGCCATTCGAGTTCGCGCCGGCGCAGCACGTCCCGAAGCACCACGAGCAATGCTCCCGCGTAGATCATCCCGTGGAAAAAAGTCGGGCTGACGAACAGCCACCGGGAGAACAAACCGAGGTAGTGGCTGTCGCCGTAGCTGGTGGAAAACGACAGCTCGCTGGTCGCGAGGAAAAGAAAGCAGGCCACACATCCACCCCAAACCGACCGCGAGACGGCCCGCCCGAGGAGGAAAACCTGGGCCACCAGCGCCAGGCTGAGCGGCAGGTACAGCAGTCGCAGCATCACCGTCGAGATCTCCAGCCCCGTCGTCCAGGAGGCCGCCGCCGCGTGGACCATCATGAAGTAATGGTACTGCAGAGGTGTTCCCGCGAGGCTCGGATCCTCGAGCGGCCAGTGGTTCTTAATGACCGCCGCGCGGCTGATCAGATAAACCCAATCATGGAAGATGCCACGCGCCGGAACCCCGTTGGCGAGAGGCGACTCCGTGAACATCTGCCCCGCCGCCAGCGCCAAGGCGATCATCACGAAAGCCGCGAGTAACCCGGCTACTCCCGCGTGGTGGGCGGAAACCCGCACCTGCAGAAGACGACCCACGCGCGCCTGCCGGATCAGCAGCGCCAACCACCCGAGCGGGATCCAAGTGTGCCAGGCTTTCGCCCCGATCGCCGCCAGCGACAGAAATTGCAGGGACTCCAGCGCGAGTCCGGTCGGCAGCGCGAGCGCGAGGATGCGACCGACATCCAAGGGCCGAGCATCGAAAATCCTCACCGCCACCAGGCCGGGGAGGACCACGTACGCGAGCAGGTAGGCGACGTACACGAGCGGCTGCCGAAAATCATAGCCGCAAGACCGGATGACGATGAAGGCGGCAGCCGCGGCCAAGAGCAGCGCACTCCGCCAAATTGTCTCGGCGGAAAAACCGCGCGCGGGTACGCGGACGACAAAACGCAGCAGCTGCATGGGGTGGGGCGACAACGGCGCGGGGCAACGCCGAAACAGAACTCTTCGATCACGGAGCCAGAACCGGGCCACCAGCTGGATCAGATGACGTTTTCGTAATGTCCACGGCGCCCGCCGCCGAAGGCTCGCCAGCCCACCGACGCGATCGCCATACTCCGCTCAATGGAAACAGGTCTCGGCCAATACTTTCGCCGTCTCGGCGGCTACACTCTGGGGCTGACATTGGCCCAACTTTCCCCGGCGGCAGAAATCACCGCGGCAAGCCTGCGCGGCGCGTTCGTCATCAACGAGGACAACAGCCACTTCTTCGGTTCACGCCCGCCCGAGGCCATGAACCGAGAAGGCCTTCACGCTTTCATCGACCAATACGCGGAAACGAAGGTCACCCATCTCTTCCTGAGCCCCAACTCGATGCGCGCCAGCTTCCGCAGCCGCACCCGCGACGCCATCTGGGACCCCGTCGAGGGCCGCGAGCCCGACGGGCTCTGGCCGCGCAACGCCCGCCGCCTCCACGAGGCCGGGCTCGACGCCTACACTGTGTGGATCGCGCGTTCCCGCGAACGCGGAATCTCACCCTGGCTCTCCATGCGGATGAACGACGTGCACAACGCCGACACGCCCGGCAGCTACATGCACTCGGATTTCTGGCGGAAGAATCCCCGGCTGCGCCGCGTCCCGGACGGAGCCGGCCAGCCGTGGACCAACCACGCGCTGAACTACATCCACGAGGAAGTTCGCGCCCACCAGATGGCCTTCGTTCGCGAACTGCTCGAGCGCTACGATCCCGACGGGCTCGAGCTGGATTGGATGCGATTCGGTCACCACCTGACCCCCGGAAAGGAAAAGGAGGAGGCACATGTGCTCACCGCCTTCGTGCGCGAGGTCCGCGAACTCACCCGCACTTGGTCCGTCCGCCGCGGGCACCCCATTTTCCTCGGCATCCGTGCCCCCGCGCATCCCGATGCCGCCGCGGGGCTCGGGGTCGACGCCGTCCTCTGGGCGCGCGAGGGTCTCGTCGACCTGATCGTACCGGCGCCGTTCTGGTCGTCCTCGGACTTCGACATTCCGGTGGAGCTCTGGCGGGAGAAAATGGGCGACGCCGCGAAGCGCGTGGCGGTGCTCCCCGCGCTCGAGCACAACGCCCGCGCCTGGATCCGCGGCGCCACCGTGGCCAACGATCTCGCGAGCGCGTACGGCTTCGCCGCGACCGCGCTCCAACGCGGCGCCGACGGCATTTATCTCTTCAACTGGATGGACAGCCAGACGCGCCCGGTGGCCGCCGCCGATTACGCGCGGCTGCTGCGCACCGGCTTCTCCCTCGCCGCCGTCGCCGGCGAAACTCGCCGCCATCCGGTCACCTTCCGTGACACCGTACCCGTTGGTTTTCCGAACGGAACTCAGTTGCCGATTCGCTTGCCCGGAAACGGAAGCGTACGCCTGCACCTCGGCGCAGGAGGCGGCGGCGGTTCCGCCCACGCGGTCGTGGGATTGGCGTCAGCGACAGGCGATATCGCCCGCCTTCGCGCGAGACTGAACGGCCGTGAGCTGACTCCCGCCGGGGAGGTTTCCGACCGCCGCCTCATCGCCGGCGCCACCCGCGCACCCCGTTTCGCTTGTCCGCCGGCGTCGGTTCAATCCGGGGAAAACATCCTCGAGTTCACGGCTCCCGACGGTAGCGACCCACTCGAAATCGTCTGGGTGGAGATCCGCATCGATCCCCGCTGAGTCCCATGGCTGCCGACCGCGAGCCACCGCCCGACCCGGCGGCGATGCGCCGTCAGTACGGCCGCGCCCCACTGAAAGAAGAGGATGTCGCGTCGGACCCGGTTACGCAGTTCACGTTGTGGTTCCGTGAGGCGATCGACGCCGGGTTGACCGAGCCCAACGCGATGTCGCTCGCGACAGCGGGGGCGGATGGTTTCCCCGCCGCGCGGACCGTCCTCCTGAAGCACTTCGACGAGCGCGGCTTCGTCTTCTTCACGAATCTGGAGAGCGAAAAGGCCAGACAACTCTCCGAAAACCCGCGCGCCGCCCTGCTCTTCCCGTGGCTCGCGCTCGAGCGGCAGGTCATTTTTCGCGGCGATGTTGAAAAACTCTCCACCGCCGAGACGCTGCGTTATTTCGTGACGCGTCCGCGCGACAGCCGGATCGCGGCCTGGGCCTCCCGGCAAAGCGCGCCGCTGTCATCGCGCCAGGTGCTGGAGATGGAGTGGCAGGCGCTGAAACGGAAGTTCGCCGCAGGCGAGGTGCCGTTACCGGAATTCTGGGGAGGCTACCGGGTCGTTCCCGCGACGGTCGAGTTCTGGCAAGGTGGACCCGACCGCCTGCACGACCGTCTGATGTACACCCGGCGGCCGGACGGCGGCTGGTCGATCGGACGGCTCGCGCCGTAGCCGCGCGGAGGCGACTCAGCGCCGCAGCCGCAGCAGGCGTTCGCCGGCGGCGTGCAGCGTGGCAGGACGCTTCGCGAAATTGAGCCGCACGTAGCGGTTTTCGGGATCGGAGAAGAAGGAGGAACCCGGCACCGGCGCGACGCCGATCTCGCGCGTCATCCAATGGGCGAACTCGACGTCGCTCGCGTAACCAAAGGGCGAGATATCAAGCATCACGAAGTACGCGCCCTCCGGCCGCGTGTACGAGAGCCCCGTCTGGTCGAGATAACCCAGCAGCACGTCGCGCGAGGACGCATACTCGGCGCTCAGGCCGTCGTAGTAGGAGCCGGGGAAATTCAACGCGGTCACGACCGCGTGCTGCAGCGGAGCGGCGGCGCCCACCGTGAGGAAGTCGTGCACCTTGCGCGCCTGAGCGATCACGTCCGGCGCCGCATGCACGTATCCGAGCCGCCAGCCGGTGATCGAAAAGGTCTTCGACAGCGAAGAGCACATCAGCGTGCGGCCCGCCATTCCCGGGAGCGTGCAGAAGTACGTGTGCCGGTGCGGCGGGAAAACGATGTGCTCGTAGACCTCGTCGGTGAGCACCCACACGTCGTGCTCCTCCGCCAGCGCCGCGATCTGCAATAGCTCCTCCCGCGTAAAGACGCGCCCGCAGGGGTTGGAGGGGTTGCAGAGCACAAACGCCTTCAGGCCCGAGGCGAAAGCGCGGCGCAGTTCATCCGGGTCGAAGCGGTAATGCGGCGGATGCAGCGGCACGAGCACCGGCTCGGCACCCGTGAGAATCGCGTCGGCCCGGTAGTTCTCGTAAAACGGCGAGAAGAGCCCGACCCGGTCGCCCGGGTCGCACACCGTCATCATCGCGACCATCATCGCCTCGGTCGCACCGCACGTGACGACGAGCTCGCGCTCGGCGTCCACCGGAGTCCCGAGAAACCGCGCGAGCTTCGCACCCAGCGCGCCGCGCAGCTCGGGCGACCCCCAGGTCACGGCGTACTGGTGACGATGGGCGTCCATCGCCTCCTTGCCCGCCGCCACCAGCTCGGCCGGCGGATCCCAGTCGGGAAACCCCTGCGCCAGATTGATGGCGCCGTGCCGCGCCGCGACGCGCGACATCTCTCGGATGAGCGACTCGGTGAAGACGGACGTGCGGCGCGAGGTGCGGGGCATGGACGAAGGACGACTCAGGGGATCCGCAGCACCATGCCGATACGCAACGGCGACGAGGCGGCGGGCACCTGCGCGCGGTTGGCGGCGACCAGGTCGGCGACCGACACGTTGTAGCGGCGCGAGATCGAGAAGAGCGTGTCCTTTGCCGCCACCGTGTGGCTGCGACCCGAAGCGGCCTTCGGTGCTGGCGCGGCGGGAGTCGCCGGTGCGGACCGCACCGGAGGAGGTGCGCGCTCAATCACCGGCGCGGGTGCGGGTTCGCGGGCGACCGGGGCGCCCGAGGCGTCAACGACGGTCGCGACGGGCGGCGTCACCGTCGCGGCGCGCGGCTGCATCTCGACGGGCAACGAAATCATCCGCGGGGCTCGCGATGGCGGCGCAACCGCCCCACCCCGCAATACCGCCACTTCGGCGCGCAGCTCCTCGTTCTCCCTCCGCAGTCGGCGCAATTCCTCGTCGTGCCCGAGCCGCACCGACTGGTCATCCAACGGCCGACCGGGCAGCGCCGCGGCGAACTCCCGCCGCGCGGCCTCAATCTGGCCTAATACATAGGGGGCCTGCTTGGAGTTCGGATGCACCTTCAGGTAACGGCGAAGGTGGTAGATCGCGGACAGGGGATCCTTGGTGTGGTGCAGGCAAATCAGACCGACCTCGAGGTGGGACTCCGGCGAGGGATTCTCTCCGCGCCGGTCGATCACCTTGAGGAACGCATTCAAGG
Source organism: Verrucomicrobiota bacterium (assembly GCA_030832235.1). GTDB lineage: Bacteria > Verrucomicrobiota > Verrucomicrobiia > Opitutales > Opitutaceae > ER46. Next base: position 1,651 of record JAURJO010000462.1, on the reverse strand, counting down.
CCTCCGTGTTGCGCGACTGCTTCTGCAGCTGCTTTCCCTGCACGTAGAACGGATCATCGGTCTCCGCCGGCAACTGCGCCCGGTCCCGGTCTCCGCAGCCCGCCAGCGCGAGCCCGAGGAGGGCGGCGAGCAGGACGGGAACGCGACGGATTTTCCTCATCAACGGTGAAAAAATTTGAAGGCCGGAAGCTTCGCCGTACGTTCCGCCCCTCGTTTCCACGACTCAAATCCTAAATGGCGATCCCGTCCCACACCGCCCTCGCCCGCGCCCGTTCCTGTCTGCGCGTCGAGCGTGAGGCCCTCGCGGCGACCGCCCGCCGGCTCGACGCCTCTTTCGTCGCCACCGCCCGCGCCGTCGACCGCGCCCTCGCGGCCGGCGGCAAACTCATCTTCACCGGCGTCGGGAAGAACGCCCCGGTCGCCGCCAAGATCGCCGCCACCTTCAACAGCACCGGCGCGCCGTCGTGCTTCCTCGACGCCACCCAGGCCCTGCACGGGGACCTCGGGCTCGTCGCCAAGGGCGATCTTGCGTTTCTGCTCAGCAACAGCGGCCAGTCGGAGGAAATTCTCAGGCTGCTCCCGATGCTGCGGCGGTTCGGCGTCACCATCGTCGCTTTTTCGAGTCATCCCGAGTCCGACCTGGTACGCCGCGCCGACCTGCGGCTGCTTTACGCCGTGCCGCGCGAGGCCTGCCCGCTCCGGCTCGCTCCCACCGCCAGCACCACCGCCGCCCTCGCGTTGGGCGACGCCCTCGCGATGGTACTGCTCGAGGCCCGGGGGCTCACCCGCGACGACTTCGCGCGCTACCACCCCGCGGGGAACCTCGGCCGCGTGCTCCTGCTCCGCGTCGGCGACATCATGCGCGCCGACGACCGCCTGCCGGTGGCGCGAGACAACGTCTCCCTGCAGGAGGCCATCCTCGCCATGACCCGCGCGCGCAGCGGAAGCATCGCGCTCGTCGGTCGGAACGGAGGGCGGCTCACCGGCATCCTCACCGACGGCGACTTCCGCCGGGCCGCGCTCTCCGGCCCCGGCTTTCTTTCGCAGCCGGTTTCCCGCTTCATGACCCGGCGTCCCAAAACCATCGCGGTCGACGCCCTCGTGGTCGACGCGTTACGGCTATTCGAGGCCCATCGGATCGACGATCTGATCGCGGTCGATGCGCGCGGTCGACCGGCGGGCCTCGTCGACTCGCAGGACCTGCCCAAGCTCAAGCTCGTGTGAAAACGCCGGTCCGCGTCGCGATCATCGGCATGGGCGGATTCGCCGGCGCCCATCATCGCGCGATCGCATCGCTCGAGGAACGCGGACTCGCCAGGCTCGTGTGCACCTGCGACCCGCGGCCGGGCGACTTCGTCCGCGAGGAACGCGAATGGCGGCTCACGGAGCGGAGGGTGCGCGTCTTCACCGATTACCGCGAAATGCTCGACGCCTGCCACGCGGCGCTCGACCTGGTCGTCGTCCCAACCCCCATCCCGTTGCACGCCGAGATGCACGCCGCCGCCGCGGCGCGCGGCCTCGGCGTTTACCTGAAAAGCCGCCCACCCTCGACCACGAGGAACTGGAGCGGATGATCGCGGCCGATGGCCAAGCGCCGCGGCGTGCGCTCGTGGGTTTCAACTTCATCGTCGAGCAGCCGCGACTCGCTTTG
>JAURJO010000461.1 GCA_030832235.1 Verrucomicrobiota bacterium | reverse complement strand
CCACCGCGATGAGCGTGGCGACCACGACCGGGAATGTGCCAAACGCGATGTAACGCTGGAGCAGCACCGTGCGAAAGCTCCGTTCCGGGCGGCGGAAACTTCCGGCTCCCGGGATGGAGATTTGGTCCAGCACGAGGAACGCGATCCAGACCGCCATCACGCCGTTGATCGGCTGCACCCAGAGCGCCTGGTCGAGCGAGGGCTGGGGAATGTGAATGACGCGGTGGTAAATGAACCAGGAGAGCGGCGTGCCGATCAGGGCCCAAAACGCTAAATCGGCCAACAGGGGGTTGCGTCCGCGGCGCCACGCAAAACTTACCGCGAGTCCTTCCAGCGCCATCAGCAACGGGGAGAAAGGCTGGCCCCACTTCACGGCGAGCGCCGCCATCGCGGCGGCCAGAGTGATCAGCGCGGAAAGTGGTCCGACGACCGGTATCGCGATCCAATAGAAGACCACACCGAGCACCAATGAATGGCCGGAAAACAGCTTGGGCGCGAAGGCGTTCGCGAGGATCGCGAGGGCGGTCAGCACGATCAGCCAGAGGGCGCGCCGGAGGAGTAATTCGCCCTCGACGGGTGTGCTTTCACCAATCGGGACGGGCGCCAACGCACCGCGGTCGGGTGAGCTCATGAGGGGGAGAGCCGGTCCCGCCCCAAGAGCGAGCACCGCATCGTCAGTTCGAGCAGGCGGTCGGGATCAAAGGGTTTGGCGAGGTAGGCGGTGGCCAGCGCGCGTGCTACGGCGGCGTTCCGGGTCGTGTCGGCGTGCGCCGTGAGCAGAATCACGGGCAAGCGGTTCTGCCGCGGATCATTCCTGACGCGCTCGATCAGCCATCGTCCGTCGCCGTCCGGCATCAGGAGGTCGGTGATCAACAAATCCACGCTTTCGCGTTCGAGCACGGCGCCGGCTTCCCGACCGGTGGCCGCGGTGTGCACGCGGAACCCAAAAAGGGTGAGCAGGTCAGACGTGGTCTCGCGGATGTTGCGGTCGTCCTCCGCGAGGAGGATCAGCGGCGCGACTTCTGGCATTGAGCGGAGGAAAGGTCGGAGTTGTGACCAGCGGAGTAAAGCGCGCACCTTCCCGCCGGCGCCGTCTTCCCCGGGGGATGTGCCGTGCGCAACCTTGGGAAGGCTCGCCCGTCGCCGCGTCGCTCCCTGCCGTTTCAATCCTTTATCGGACCCCGCGCGTGACTTCCACTTGCGTACCAGTCTCGGCGGAGGCCAGCGCGGCGAGGTTGAAACGAAGGGTCTGGGCCGCGTCCTCGAGGGAGCAAAGTGCGGCCGGATACCCCTCGATCTGATCGAGAAAGGCGTGTGCTTGCGCAATGAAGTGCGCGTCGCGCTCGGGCACGGGCGCGTCGTGCCACGTCCAGTCGGCCGCGCCGGCGGCGAACGTGCCCCAGCGTTGCCGGTGCAGCTCGATCCGCACGCTGCCGCCCGCGGCGTTGAACTGGACAACGTTCTCGTTTGGCGCCTGGAACTGGTTCAGGGCATAGCTGGCGAGCACGGTGCGGTGGCGCGCGGTGAGGTGCACGGTGTCCTCCACGTTCACGCCTTCCAGCACCTGACGCGCGCAGTCGCAGGTGAGGCGGTCGGCCGGGCCGATGACACTCTCCACCCAGTTCACGACATGCGTGATCGCGTCCTGGATCGCCCCGCCACCCGTCGCGCGGTCGCGGTAGTAAATCTCCCGGTAGTCGGGCCGGAACGCGGGATAGCATTGCCCGCTTACCGCGGTTACCTCGCGCACCGGGCCGAACTCCCCGCGTTGGACGAAGTCGCGCGCCGCGACGAGAAACGGGAAAACCCGGTAGACGTAGGCCACCGCCGCCTGCCGCCCGGTGCGGTTCCGCTCCGCGATGAGCTCGGCGACGCCTTCGATCGACGTGGAGAGGGGCTTTTCGATCAGCACATGCCGGCCGGCCGCGAGCGCCGCCCTCGCCAGCGGCACGTGGGTGTGGGCCGGGGTGCAGATCACAACCGCCGTCACGTCCCCGCCGGCGATCGCCGCGGTGGCATCGGCCGCCACCGGCACGCCATACTTCGCCGCCATCCGCTCCCGGCGCCCCGCATCAGCGTCGCACGCAGTCACGCGCGCGCGCCCCGTATTCTGGAAGCACCGCAGGTGGCGCTCGCCGATGCCCCCGCAGCCGATGACGAGGACGGAATGAACAAGAGCGGCCATGTCTTCAGCTAAGTTGTAAGTCTTCCGCTTTGGGAACGGTGACGTCACTCCACGTTCAGCGTGAGGCGGCCGGTGCGGTACTCCTGTTCCCAGACGCGGAGGCAGTCGGCGGTGAACTCCTCCACGTTGCGTGAGTCGCCGCTCTGCTTCAGGAGCTCCGGCAGCCAGCGGTGGCCGAAGCGAACATGCTGGGTTTCGTCGGCGATGTCGTAGCGCACGAATTGCTCGCTCAGACGGTCGCCGGCGCGCTGGTGAGCCTCGACCCGGCGATGGCGGTAAGGAAAGGCGTGCACCTCGTTCCCCATGGTGAGCAGGCAGTACTGCACCGCCGGCGGAAACTGGCAGCGCCATTTCAGGATGTGCGTGTACTGCGGGGAACGAAACGGATCCATCCCGCGGCGGCGCATCCATTCGTAGCCCATCAAGGCATGGCGGATCTCGTCGTGAAGGTGCCGGGCCGCATCGAGCTGGAACTCCCACGGCATCCCTCGCACGTGGTACATCACGACCGCCACGGTCTCGGCCGCGAGAACCTCGGTGGAGTAGCGTTCGAACTCCTCTTCCGTGTGCGCGGCATGCTCGTCCTCGGGCGGCATCGCGGCGAGGTCGGCTCCGAGCGTGGTGAACCTCTCGTCCCGCGCTGCCTCTCGCGGGGGCGTGAATTCCACGCGTGACGCGGAGGCTCCGGGCGGATCAATCCGACTTCCCCCGCCCGCGATTCCTCCCGCCGCCGACAGCAGCCGCGCGATGTGCGTCTCCCACGCGTAGGCTGCGTCCGTCACGCGTCCCGCCGTTTCCGCTTCCGCGAGCAACGGACGCACCCGTCCCTGCTCCGCCCGCAGATCGAGCAGAATGTGCTTCAGCGCGCGGACGCTCGGCAGATCGCTGTTGGGAATCGTGGTGACCTCGTGGCTCTCTAACGCCGCGATCAGGCCCGGCGCCACTACGCCGTAGTAGGCCCGCGCGAGGCCTTGCTCGTCCGGCGCGTGGATCAGCTCCGCGGTGAGGCGTAGCAGCGCCGCGTCGTCAGGCGCCTGGAACGCCGGCGACTGGATCTCGCGCAGGCGCAGGTACAGCGCGTTCACGTGGAGCGAGTTTTCCCAGATCGTGCGGCCCGCCTCGCACTTCAGTTCGAAGCGCGCGATCCGCGGCAGCCAACCCGCGAACACCCGCATCGCCTCGTGCAGCACGTGCCGGTAACGATTCAACAGGACGCGGTTCGCGTCGATATCGAGGTCGGGCGCGGCGGCGGGGTTCATGGAGCGGAGTCGGAGCTAAGCGTCGCGGGCGCGGGCGTCAGGGAAATTCAAAGCCCGCCCGGACCGGACTAGAAACCGAGCCGATTTGCCACGGAGCCACGGAGTGACACAGGCAAGGCGGCCCGGAAGACGGGAGGTACGTGCAAAGCTGGGGGAGGTCGCGACAGCCTGGCCTCCGTTGCCTCAGTTCTCTCCTGTTCAAAAAAACGCCAACAGGAGGAAACCGAGATAACGGCGAAGCTTGGGCTGCAGCTCACGCTTTTCGCGGTGCCATGCCCTGAAACCGGGCTGTTCAGCTGCGGATCCTCTCGACGTCGCAACAGTGGATCCGGGCCCGTGGATCAGACTCCGCGAACTCGGATCTGGTCTCAGAGTTCTCTGTGACCCAACTCTGCTTACCTTCGTTTGCGGCGGAGCCGCGGTGAGTTCTCCCATGCTCCGCTTCCCGCTTGAGCCTGCCGCGCGGCGAAGTTCGATGATCGCACATGCTTACTCCCAGCCCCGGGTCGTTTCGCGTTCGGTGGTGTTTTTTCCCCCTCGCCTTGTGCGCGTCGCTCCCGGCTGCCGAACCACCGGCCGCGGCACGCGACTGGCCGTCCTACCTCGGCGACTCCGCTCGCTCGCATTACTCCACGCTCGCGCGGATCCATCGTGGCAATGTCGCCGGCCTCCGAGTCGCGTGGACTTTCGACACCGGGGAGAAGGGTGAATTCCAGTCCAACAACCTCGTGGTTGACGGGGTGCTCTATACGGCCACGCCGGGGCGTCATGTCGTCGCCCTCGACGCCGCGACCGGGCGCCAGCGCTGGCGCTTCGATCCGAAATCGGAAAACGACGAGACGCTCGGGCGGCGCCTGCGCGGCGTGATGCACTGGGCGGACGGCGAGGACCGCCGGATATTCTCGGCGGGCGCCACGCGGCTCTACGCGCTTGATGCCCGCACGGGTCAGCCGGTCCGTAGTTTCGGGGAGAACGGATCCATCGCCCTCGGCACGGGTCTGCGTTCCGAAGGAAATCCGGCGGTCGCGGGGCTCAACACCCCGGGTGTGCTCTGGCGTGACCTGCTGATCATCGGGGCGAACGTCGCCGAGAACGTGCCCGGAGCCGTGCGCGCCTTCGACGCCCGCACCGGCGCCCTCCGCTGGGTTTTCCATACGATTCCCCGGCCCGGAGAGCCCGGCGGTGAAACGTGGCCGGCCGACGCGTGGCGCACCACCGGGGGCGCCTCCTCGTGGTCCGGACTCTCGTTGGACGAGCAGCGCGGCATCGTGTACGCCGCGACGGAGACCGCCGGTCCCGATTTCTGGGGCGGCCGTCGCTACGGGGAAAATCTCTTCGCGAACAGCCTGATCGCGCTGGACGCCCGCACCGGCCGTCGTCTGTGGCACCACCAGCTGGTGCACCACGACCTTTGGGACATGGATCTGCCCGCGCCGCCGACTTTGCTCACCGTGAAACACGGCGGGCGGCGCATCGACGCCGTAGCGCAAGGAACCAAGATGGGTCGGCTCTTCGTCTTCAACCGCGAGACCGGTGAACCGCTCTGGCCGATTCATGAGCGTGCGGTCCCGCAGTCCGAGATACCGGGCGTCCGCACGTGGCCCACGCAGCCCTTCCAGGAAAAACCGGCGCCGCTCATGCGGCAGATCTACTCGGCGGAGGATGTGTCGGACATCTCGCCCGCGGCGCGGCTGCATACGACGGAGCGGCTGACGCGTGCCGGGGCGTTCGGCTCTTTTCCACCGTTGCGCTGGAATGAGACCATCCTTTTTCCCGGTTTCGACGGCGGCTTCGAGTGGGGTGGTTCCGCGGCGGATCCGGACGGCGTTCTTTACGCTAACCTCAACGAGATGCCGTGGATCTACCAACTGGTTCCGACCAAACGCGAGGGGACGGTCATCGCGAACGCGGAGCGCCAGTATCTGATCCATTGCGGGCCCTGCCACCGGCCGGACCGGACCGGCGATCCCGCCAACGGCATCCCCTCGCTGGTGGGTCTCGCCTCGCGCCGCACGCGCGAAGAGGTCGCGCGACTTTTGGAACAAGGAATCGGCCGCATGCCTCCGCTCGGTGCCGTGCCCGCGGTCCAACGTGGCGCCGTGCTGGATCATCTTTTCGGCGTCGTGGGCGAAGCGGCCGCCGGATCCAGAAAGAGCAAGGCGGCGGCAAAGAAGAACGCCGTGGCGGGCGGCGACGCCGATGATCCCCCGTACACCTTCGGCGGGTTCCGGCGCTGGCTCGATGCCGAGGGCTATCCGGCGATCAAGCCGCCGTGGGGCACGCTCAACGCGGTCGACCTCAACACCGGCGAACTCAAATGGAAGGTGCCGCTCGGCGAGTACAAGGAGCTCACGGCGCGCGGCATACCTCCCACCGGCACGGAAAATTACGGAGGACCGGTGGTCACCGCCGGCGGACTCATCTTCATCGGTGCCACGGCCGACGAGACCATCCGAGCGTTCGACAAGGATACGGGGCGGGTTCTCTGGCAGGCTTCGCTGCCGTTCGGCGGCAACGCCACGCCTAGCACTTACGAGGTCGCGGGACGCCAGTACGTCGTGATCTCGGCCGGCGGCGGAAAATCAGGCCGCCCCTCGGGCGGCATCATCGTGGCGTTCGCTTTGCCGGAGTGATGAGCCGTTGAGGATTCCCTAAATCGCTTCGCGGGTTGTGACCGCGTAGGAACACGAATCGGGATGCCACCACGGAACACACCCAAGGCCCGAAAGGGATCGAGGCTCGGGATGACTGAGTTTCCGGAAAGAGGCCGGCCAAGGAAGTACGCAATACGGGGGGTAATCAGACGCTTACGTCGGCTCGAACCCTGGTGGCCGGGGTCAGGCAACTCCGGCCACTGCGGGAACCGCTCCGCGAGGCGTCATCACGGCTGGACGCGAGGAAACGCGAAGGAGGGAGTGCCGATGATACCGCGCGGCCGGCTTTGAATCAGAACTCCCGGCGGGCCGCGGCGAGGCCACGCTCGTAGGCGGCGATCAGGCGATCCCACTTGGCTTCGGTATCCGGGTCGGTGACCTGGCGTGAGGGATCGGAGTCGAACCACTTGACCGCTTGCGCGATGCCGTCGCGAAACCGCGTGGTGGCGACGAAATCCGGGACGAAGCGCTTGATCTTCGTGGTGTCGAAGACGGCCGAGTTGGCTTTGTCGCCGAGCAGCGTCCCCGTGTACTCCGGCAGGCACGCGGTGATAAAATCCGAGGCGATGTGCACGAACTTGGGCTGCGCCACTCCGGCGGCGTCGGCGACGGCCTGGTAAATCTGGTTCCACGTCAGAGCCTCGTCGGAGGTGATGTGGAATGCGTGGCCGATCGCGCCCTGATGTCCGAGCAGTCCGATCAGGCCCTTCGCGAAATCGCTGCTGTGCGTGATCGTCCAGAGCGACAGGCCATCGCCGGGAATGATCAGCGGTCGGCCGGCGCGGAGGCGGGCGATGTTGGTGAAACTCTTTCCGCGCGCATTGATGGCGAGCGGGATGCTCGGATCGTCGTAGGTGAGCGAGGGACGGACGATCGTGACGGGGAAGGCGTCCTCGCGGAGCGCCAGCTGGAGGCGGTCCTCGGCGGCGATCTTGAGACGCGAGTACTCCCAGAACGGATTAGCGAGCGGGGTCGATTCCGTGAGCAGGTGGTGGGCGGCGGGTTTCTGGTAGGCGCTGGTCGTGCTGATAAACACATACTGCGCCGTGCGGCCGCGGAACAGCTCGAGGCGTTGCTCGACGGAGGCGCGGTCGAACGCGATGAAGTCGACGACGGCGTCCCACGTCTTGCCCGCCAGCGCCGTGGCCGCTTCGGCGGTCCGCGTGATGTCAGCCGTGATCTGACGCGTGCCCGGAATGCCGTCGCGGCTGGAACGGTTGAGGAGCGTGACGTCGAGGCCGCGGGCGACCGCGAGCCGCGTGCAAGCCGTGCTGATGACGCCGGTGCCGCCGAGGAGGAGGATTTTCATCAGGAAAGAAAAGGGGGGTCGGATTGGGAGGGCGGGTTGTTTCCCGTAACGTAGCCGGCGTCCACCGCGAAGATCTCCACCGGCTCGCTGCGGCCCTTCACCGCCACGGTTCCGAGCGGGCGGGAAGCCGCGCCCGCCGGGCCGGCCGCGGCGCGCGTGGCAGCGCTGAGGATGATGCTGGTGCGGTAATCGGCGACGCGGGTGAGGGCCTGCAGGCGGGCGGCAACGTTCACGCCGTCGCCGATGACGGAGTAATTGAGGCGCCGGCTGGAGCCCATGTTGCCGGCGACCACGCGGGCGGTGTTGATGCCGACCCCGATGGCGAGGGGCGGGCGGCCCTCCGCGGCGAGTTCGGCGTTGAGCGCGGCGAGGGCGGTTTCCATCGCCAGCGCGGCGGCGATCGCGCGAGCCGGCGCATCGCCTTGCGTGACCGGAGCGCCGAACAACGCCATGATCGCGTCGCCGATGAATTTATCGATCACGCCGCCGTGCGCCTCGATCGCTCCGCTCATCCGGTCGAGGTAGCGGTTTAGCAGCGCGAGCAATTCCGGAGGCGTTAGACGCTCGCTGAGCGTGGTGAAACCGCGGAGATCGGCGAACAGGACGGTGACTTCCCTTTCCTCGCCGCCCAGCGTCGCGCCGTCACGGAGAAGGCGGGCGGCGACCTCCGGGGAGACATTCTTGTCGAGCAGGTCGCGGACGCGGTCGCGCTCGGCCAGGCCGGCGGACATCGCGTTCATCGCGCCGGCGAGGCGGCCGAGTTCGTCGGCGCGGTCGACTGCCACCCTGGTCTCGTAGTCGCCGACACCGATGCGCTCCGTGTGGGCGGCGAGACGCTCGATCGGGCGGGCCAGACTGCGCGCGAACGCCAACGCGATGGCGGCGGCGACGACGAGCGCCCCGACCGTCACGAGCGCGAGGTAACGTCCGGCTAGCCGCGAGGGCGCGAGTTTTTCGTCGAGCGAGTAGACCAAGGCGAGGGTGGCGATCTGGTCCTTGCCGGTGAGCAACGGACGGAAGGCAACGAGCGAGGCGCCGCCGTTGATCGAGATCTGGCGGAGGGCGGAGTGGGCGCGGGTCGGCCGCAGCGCTGCGGCGATGGGAGCGTGCGCGGAGTCGGGCAGCGTGCCGGCGAGCGCGTCCCCGTT
>JAURJO010000460.1 GCA_030832235.1 Verrucomicrobiota bacterium | reverse complement strand
GACTCGTCGAGCGGAGCATCCAGCTCGTCGAGCAAGCAGAACGGCGACGGCTTCACCATGTAGAGGGCGAACAGCAGCGCGACCGCGGTTAGCGTTTTCTGTCCGCCGGAAAGCAGGGAGATGCCCTTGAGCTTGGTGCCCGGCGGCTGCGCCACGATCTCGATGCCGCTCTCGAGGATGTCCTCGGCCTGGATGAGCTCGAGGTGCGCCCGTCCGCCGCCGAACAGGGTGTGGAAGGTGTACTCGAAGTTCTTCCGGATCTGCTCAAACGTCACCTGGAACTGCCGGAGCGAGGTCTGGTTGATCTCGTCGATGGCTTTGATCAGCTCGGCCTTCGCGGTGTTCAGATCGGTGACCTGCCCGGTGAGGAAGTCGTGGCGTTGCTTGAGCTCGGCGTATTCCTCGATGGCGACGAGGTTCACCGCGCCCAGTCCGCCCACGCGCTGCCGCAGCGCCTCAACCTCGGCCTTCACGGCGGTCCAATCGGTCGAATCCAGTGCCGCCAAATCCTTCTCGGAGGGCTCGCCGCGCGGCTCCTTGCGACGGCGCCGGCGCCGCGGGGCGGCCTCGGTCGCCTCACCCTCCGCGGGCATCGCCGCAGCGGGGTTAGGTTCGCCACCCTCGTCGTCTTCCTCGTCGAGATCGAGGGTCTTCATCCCCTCGGGCTCATCCTCCGCGCGCCAGAGCTGCATGCGCCAATCAACGGTGCCGATGGCGGTCTGGAACTCGCGCATCGCCTCCTCGGCGAGGAACTCCACCCGCTGGCGCGTTTCCGCCAAACGCACCTCGTGGGTGCTCAATTCCTGGAAGGCGCGCTCGGACTCCTGCCGCACCGCTTGCTGGGCCGACTCCAGACCGGAGATGCCGCTCTCCGCCTCGGACAGCTCGCGCCGCGCGGCTTCCACCTGTTCCTGCGAAACCTGCAGCGTCTCCGCGAGCGCCGCCGCCCGCTCGCGCTGCACGGCGGCTTCGTGACCGAGCTGGGTGACTTGCTCGGTCCACGACTCGATCTCAAGCTGTCGTTGCACGAGCAGTTCGTTCAGCTGAAACCTACGGCGCTGCATTTCGCCGAGACCGCGGTCGATGACTTCGACCTTTTGGCGCCTCTCGGCGAGCTCGAGGCGGGCCTGCGCGAGCGTCTCGCGCTTCAAATCGCGATCGGTGCGCACCTCCGTGATCCGCGTCTCAAGCCGGCGGATATCCTCGCGGCGCGCGGCCGCGGCGGTCTCAGCCTCGGCCAAGCCCGCCTGCGCCTTTTCCCACCGGGCGTGCGCCTCGTTGCGTGCCTGCTCCAGCGCGGCGAGCTCCGACTCCATCCGCGTGAGCCGCGTGCCCACGTCGTCGGCGTTACGACGCGCGCCCCGCTCCTCGGCCTGCACGGAGGCGAGGGCCTGGGTCGCGGAAAGGACGTCCGCCCGACGCTGCTCGACAACCTGCTCAGCCTCGGTGAGGCGCGCCGTGAGCGCATCGATAGCCGTCTTCTGGTCGTCGTGAACCTTTTGGTCATCGGCCAGCAGGCGCGAGGTCTCACGCAGGTCGATCTCACGCTGAACGATGCTCTGGGCCGAGCGGCGATTGCCGTGGTGACCACCAAAGACCAAACCACGACGATCGACCAGGTCACCCTTGCGCGTGGCGACGGCGAGGAACGGAAAGGCCGGATTGGCCTTCCAGAACTCAAGGAACGCGCCGAGATCCTCGGCGATGTAGGATTCGCGCAGAACACCGAGCGCCGGATGGGCCGGGTCGACATCACCCAAAGCGGAAACCGCCGGCACCAACCCTGGCGGCAGCTCGTGGAATCCTTCGGTGCGCAGTCCCATCTCGGTGACACGCAAAACGGCGGCACCGATCTGCTCGGTCTCCAGTTGAGCCAAAATTCGTAGCGCGGTGCCGAGCTCGGCCACGCTGATCGCCTCGGCGGCGGAGCCAAGGATCGCCTCGACCGCCTTGCCGAAGTCCGCCTTCACCGAAAGCCCGTGGGTGATGGGAACCACCTTCGCGCCGGCGAGCGCAGTGTCCAAACGGCCCTGTAACACGGCCTTCGCGCCCTCGCCGAACCCTTCCCACTTTTCCTGCAACTGCTGCAGTAGCCGAAGACGCGCGGTGCGCTGGGCGAGCTGACGATCGATTTCCTGCAGCCGGCGCTGGGAGTCGCGGAACTCGCGGGTGAGATCGGTGACCGCCTGCTGCGCCGCGGCGCTCTCGTCGTTGGCGCGGGCGCGGGCGGCCAAGGCGTCCTCGACGCGGGCCGTGGCCTCGGCGGCGAGCTGTTCCGCGGCTTCGCGCTGGGCGCGGACGCCGGTGAGTTCCTGCGCGAGCAGGTCGTGCTTATGGACGCTGGTCTTCTGGTCGACCTCGTAGCCCGAGCAATCGGCGCGCAGTCGCGCCACCGTGCTTTCCATCTGGAGCAGCTCGAACTTGGCCTGGTTGAGCTCCTGCTCCAGCCGCGAGAGTTCGCCCTCGGTGATGCCCAGCTCACGGTTGCGCTGCTGGAAGGCGGCGTCGCTGCCGCCGAGCAGCTCGAGCTGCTGCTGCTTGTCCTGCGCGCCGGTGTCGGCCTGCGCGGCGACCTCGCGCAGCTGCATCTCCAGCTCATCAATGCTGCCGCGGGAAGATGCCAGACGGTCCTCAAGACCGGCGCGTTTGATCTCGGCAAGATTGGCGCCGTTCTCGGCGGCTTCGCGCTGGGAACGCACGTCGAAGACGGATTGCTGCGCGTCCTGCACGCGCTGGCCGAGGCGGCCGCGCAACGCCCGACGCTCCGCGAGCGCATTCTCCTGCGCCTCGAAACCGGCCCGACGCTCGTCGGCCGCCGCCCGTAGTACGGTCACGCGGCTTTCCAGATCCGCCAGCGTCGCCGCCAACTCGGAGTGCTGGCGTCCGCTCCACGCGAGCGCGAGGTGGCGCAACCGGTGGCTGAGCCGCTTGAAACGCATCGCCTTGGCGGCCTGCCGGCGGAGGCTGCTGATCTGGCGCGAGACCTCACCGATCACGTCGGCCACGCGGGCAAGGTTTTGATCCGTGAGGGCGAGCTTCTGCAGAGCTTCGCGGCGCTGTGACTTGTACTTGGTGATTCCGGCGGCCTCCTCGAACACTGCGCGGCGTTCCTCCGGCTTCGACGACAGGATCTGGTCGATCTGGCCCTGCGCCATGATCGAGTAACTCGTCCGGCCCACGCCGGTGTCCATGAAGAGCTTCTGGATGTCCTTCAGCCGGCACGGCTGGCCGTTGAAGGCGTACTCGCTCTGGCCGTCGCGGTGCACGCGGCGGGTGATCTCGATCTCGTGAAACTCGCTGCCAAGCTGCTTTTCGCACTCGGTGAGAAGCAGGGAAACCTCGCAGATCTGCGCCGGCTTCCGGGTATCGGCGCCCTCGAAAATGACGTCCTGCATCTTGCCACCGCGCAGGGCCTTCGCGCTTTGTTCGCCCAGCACCCAGCGGATGGAGTCCGCAATGTTGGACTTGCCGCAACCATTGGGGCCGACAACGGCGGTCACGCCGGGCTCAAACTTAAGGGTGGTGGGATCCGCGAAGCTTTTGAACCCGTGCAGCTTGAGCGCCTTGAGATACATGCAGTGGAAAGAAGTCGGGATTGAAGACCCGCTCCCTGCCCCCGCAACGGAAAACAGGCGCGAACACGTTTTGCTCCGTTCGGATTCGGGCTCGCTTCACCAAAGTCGCGCCGTTGCGCTCAGCGCAACCCCATGAACGCGCGCCTCCTCCTCCCCGCCTCCTTCCTCCTCGCCACGTTTTCCGCTGCCGCTCTGCCCGCCGCGCCGGTCTTGCCGGGAATCGGCGCCGCGATGCAGGAGATGATAGCGCGCCGCGAAATCGCCGGTGCGGTGACGATAGTGGCGACCGCCGATCGCGTGCTTCATCGCGAAGCCACGGGTCGCGCCGACCTGGCGACCGGCAAGCCGATGCCCGCCGATGCGTTGTTCTGGATCGCATCCATGACCAAACCCGTGACCGGCGCGGCGATCCTGATCCTGCAGGACGAGGGCAAACTCTCCGTCGGCGATCCCGTCGCGAAATACCTTCCGGAGTTCGCCGCGTTGAAAACGCCCTCCGGGCGGCCCGCCAACCTCACGATCACCCAGATCCTTTCCCACACCTCGGGCCTGGGTGAGGCGTCCGGTCCGGCTGCCCTTGAGGCCCGAACGCTCGCGGATCTTGTCCCACTCTGGCTGGCCGCCCGTATGCAATTCGAGCCGGGCGCGCAGTGGAAGTACTGCCAGTCGGGCATCAACCTCGCCGGTCGCATCGTCGAGGTTGTCAGCGGCAAGCCCTTCGATGTCTTCGTGCGCGAGCGCATTTTTGATCCTCTCGGCATGAAGGATGCGACCTTCTACCCCGACGAAGCGCAACGCGCCCGCATCGCGACGGCCTACACGCGCAACAAAGAGACCGGCGCCTTGGAACCCGCCCCGGCCCGGGCGGAGTTCGGCCGGCCGGGCCGTCCGCCGCTGGGCAACGCTGGGCTGTTCTGCTCGGCCGACGACTACGTGCGTTTCTGCCAGATGCTGCTCGGCGGCGGCGTCCGTGAAGGCAAACGGGTGCTCAGCGCCACGGCCGTGAAGGCGTTGTCCTCCTCGGTCACCGGCGATTTGCCCACGGGATTTTTTCAGAACGAAACCTTCGGCAAACACGGCGCCAACTACGGCTGGGGCATCGGCACGTGCATCCTGAAGACCCCGCACGCCGGCGCCGCCGAGGTGCTTTCGCCGGGTAGTTTTGGGCACGGAGGAGCCTGGGGCACGCAGGCGTGGATCGATCCGGTCAAAGGTGTCGCTTACGTCCTCATGGTGCAGCGCGCGAACTTTCCCAACAGCGACGCGAGCGAGGTGCGCGTCGCCTTCCAACGCGCCGCGGCCACCGCCATCCGGCGCTAACCCGGGACTCAGCGCGTCCAGCGCACGTCGAGCAGCCAGCCGCGAAAATGTTCGCCGGTGGTGTGGCCGAACGGGTTGTTGCCGAGCCGCTCGTGGCCCCAGGGGAATTCGTAGCCGATGGTGGGAGTGCGGAAGACCTCCACGCCGTCGATTTTTAAAACCGCTTCCCCCTCTGCCTCATGCCCGTAGGCACCGGGGCTGAACGAGGGCAGGCTGAACTCGATTTCGTGTCCGCGTGGATTCACCGCGATGACCGGCGAGCTCACGCGCGGAATCGTGTAACGCTCGTAGGTGAACTTCACTCCACCCGGCGCCGGCTCCACGAAGAGGATGTTGGAGCGGTAATGCGCCCCTGCGGCGAAGATCGGCTCGCCCTCCGGCCGCATCGCGGACGGCAGCACCACGCGCATCCGCAGCACGCCACCCCGCGGGGCCTGGTCATCGGCGAACCCGTGCGTGAGCTCGTCGTGAAGGAACAACCGCGATGAACGTTGGCGCACCTCGCCGGAGAAATTCGGGCCGGTCATCCCACCCGCACGATGATCTCCCTGGATTTCCCGCCCCACCGCCTGCACCGCGCGACCTCCGCTGAACCAGACCGCGATGCCCGTGCGTTCGCGAAACGCCTCCACCCGGCGCGCGCCCTCGGCCCAACGGTGTCCGCCGGGACGGTAAAGCGCCGGCGACTGCACCGCGACGGTGTGCGTGTGGCCGGGATCCCACTTCAACGGACGTCCCCAAATCGTGGGCGCGTTCTCCATCGCCACCCCGAATCGAATGAGCCGCTCGCCGATGTGTTCGACGAGGACCTGGTGCGGCACGAGGTCGTCGACGGGACGCCAGAAAGTCTCAACCGTCCCCGTCGGCCGTTGATTGAAGCGGGTCTTTAGTACTTCGGGGCCGTCCACCGCGCCGAACCGCCGGCCCGCCTCGGCGAGAAACTCCTCGGAGCCTCGCGCCAGCAGCTGCCATCCCTGCGACCACGGCTGCCGCATCGAGCGGCTGTGATAATCGAAGGCGACGAGCGTGCCCACGGAAACGGTGACCAAGGCCGCCAAGCAGAAGGACACACGCACGAGTCGAGTCCACCCGTGCCCCGCGGCCCGCGCGCGACGCTCGAGCGCGAGCAGGCCGATAAGCGCCAGAAGGCCTAGACCGACCGCATAGTCGGTCTGGTAGCGCATCGTGGTGGAAAAGTAACTCAAGATGAGTCCGCCCACCGGCACCACATAGACGGCGAGGCCAAGCACGGCGGCGCCGAGGCCGCGGGAATCGATTCCCTCGCGCCGCCACCACGCCAACGGCAAAG
>JAURJO010000459.1 GCA_030832235.1 Verrucomicrobiota bacterium | reverse complement strand
GTGCCGCTCACGCTCCGCGCCGGCCTCGATTTCCGCCAGTCGACGCGTGACAGCAATGCAGGCACGAACACCTGGACGTACCGTGGCAGCACGGTGCCGGGCAGCGCGGCGGGGCTGGTGGATCCCTCCAGCGGTCAACGCGACCGCATGTACGGGTTCCCGCACATGCAGTTCCTCGACCACAAGAACACCTTCGAGTTCTGGAAGAAGAACCCGGGCGAATTCACGTTCGACGCCAACACCGGCTACCGGAACTTCGTCACCAACTCGAAATTTGCGCAGGAAGGCATCTCCGCCGCCTACCTGCGGGCCGACGCCGCGTTCTTCCAACGCCGCCTGCAACTCGTAGGCGGCGCGCGTGTCGAGCAGACCAACATCCACGCCCAAGGCCCGCTCACCGATCTCACGCTGAATGTGCGGCGCGACACGGCCGGCCGACCACTCCTCGATTCCGCCGGCCGCGTGATCCCGATCACCACCGACGCGCTCGAGACCTCGCGCCTCACCTTCCTCGCCCGCGGCAGCGATATCAAAAAGGAATACCTGCGCCTATTCCCGAGCCTCAACGCCAGCTACAACCTCCGCGAGAACCTCATCGCCCGCGCCGCCATCTCGACTTCGATCGGTCGCCCCGACTTCAACCAGTACGCTGGCGCCGTCTCGTTGCCCAACACCGACAACCCGCCGAGCGCCAGCAACCGCATCGCGGTCAACAATGTCGCGATCAAGCCTTGGTCCGCCACCTCGACCAAAGTGCGCCTCGAGTACTATTTTGCGGGCGTCGGCCAGCTCGCGGCGGGGGTTTTCCGGCGCGATTACCGGAATTTCTTCGGCAACACCGTTTTCCGGCCGTCTCCCGAGTTCCTGTCCCTCTACGCGCTCGATGCGGCGGAGTACGGCGCGTACGACGTCGCCACGCAGTACAACGTCCCCGGGGGCACGCGAATGGAGGGCTGGGACGTCAGCTACAAGCAGGCCCTCACGTTTCTCCCAACCTGGGCGCGCGGCGTGCAGGTGTTCGCCAATTACAGCCGGCGAACCACGCAGTCCCGCGACGTCGGCACGCTCGGCTTCAACGACATCCCCTACAGTGGATCGTTCGGTGTGAGCCTCAACCGCGCGCGCTACAGCGTGCGCTTCAATTGCAGTTTCCGCGACGACCAGCGCACCGGCAACCCGACCGGCGCCTCCATCGAGCCCGGCACCTTCGTGTACACCCCCGCTCGGAACACCATCGACGTGCTCGGCGAGTACACGATTTGGAAGACGGTCGCGCTGTTCGCGAACCTCCGGAACATCGGCGATGTACCCAACGAGGAATCCGCCGAGGGCCCCAGCACGCCCGCCGTCGCCAAGCTCCGCTTCCGCGAGCGCTACGGCTCACTCTGGACGTTCGGGCTCAAGGGAACTTTCTGAACTTCTTCCATGCACCCCGCTTTCCTCCGTTATCTTTACCCGCTTACCGCCGCACTCACCGGCTTGCTTCTTGCGGGCTGCGGTAAGTCCGAGGCGCCCGCCGGCAAAACCGCGAACAGCACCGCCCCGATCACCCTTGGATTCATGGTCAAGCAGCCGGAGGAGCCGTGGTTCCAGCTGGAGTGGAAATTCGCGGAAAAGGCCGCCAAGGACCTCGGCTTCCGCCTCCTCCGGATCGGCGCCACCGACGGCGAGAAGGTGCTCGCCGGCATCGACAGCCTCGCTGCCGGCGGCGCCAAGGGACTGGTCATCTGCACGCCCGACACCCGCCTCGGACCGGCGATCGCCGCCAAGGCGAAGGCAGCCGGACTCAAGCTCATCGCCGTCGATGACCAGTTCATCGGTGCCGATGGCAAACCGATGACCGCCGTCCATTACCTCGGCATATCCGCCGCGAAGATCGGCGAATCCGTCGGCCAAACGCTTGCCGCCGAGATGAAGAAACGCGGCTGGACCGCCGCCGACACCGCCGTCTGCGTGACGACGTTCGACGAGCTCGCCACCGCGCGCGAACGCACCGAAGGAGCCCTGCGCGCCCTCGCTGCCGCGGGACTGCCGGAAAAGAATTTCCACCGCGCCCCGATGCGGACGCCGGACATCCCGGGATCGTTTGATGCCGTGACGACGCTCCTCACCCGCCAGGGTTCGGTTCGTAACTGGCTCGTCTGCGGCTTCAACGACAACGCCGTGCTCGGAGCCGTCCGCGCCCTTGAAGGCGCCGGCATCGGAGCCGACCGCGCCGCGGCCGTCGGCATCAACGGCACGGATTGCATCGTGGAGCTCGAAAAACCGAAGCCGACCGCCTTTCACGGCTCCATGCTGCTTTCCGCCAAGGATCACGGCTACCGCACCTGCGAGATGCTGTTTCGCTGGATCCGCGATGGGATGGAGCCGCCGCTCGACTCCCGCACCACGGGCGTGCTGATCACCCGCGAAAACTTCCGTCAGGTACTGAAGGAACAGGGCGTGCGCGAATGAGCGGTGCCGCGACGCCCTCGATTCCCGGCGTGGCGGCCCTCGCCTTCGCGGGGGTCGGCATGGAGTTCCCGGGCGTGCGGGCGCTCGACGACGTTTCGTTCGAGGTGCGCGCCGGTTCAATCCATGCGCTCATGGGCGAGAACGGGGCAGGTAAGTCCACGCTCCTCAAGATCCTCGGTGGCGCCCACCGGCCGACGGCCGGCGAGGTCCGCCTCGACGGGCGCATCGTGGAGTTCACCGGCACTTCCGCGGCGCTGTCCGCCGGCGTGGCGGTGATTTATCAGGAACTCCATCTCGTGCCCGCCATGTCCGTGGCGGAGAACCTCTTTCTCGGTCACCTCCCCGCGCGGCTCGGGGTTGTGGACCGCCGCCAACTCGCCACGGATGCCCGCCGTCAACTCGAGTTGATCGGGGAGGACATCGCTCCAAACACGCCGGTAGGTGAACTCCCCCTTGCCCAGCGCCAGATGGTCGAGATCGCCAAAGCACTCACCCGTGGCGCCAGGATTCTCGCCTTCGACGAACCCACCAGCAGTCTGTCCGAGCGCGAGGTACGGCGCCTTTTTTCGATCATCCGCGATCTGCGCGCCCGCGGTTGCGCCATCCTCTACGTCTCGCACCGCATGGAGGAGATTTTCGCCCTGTGCGACCGCATCACCATCCTGCGCGACGGACGCCATGTGGAAACCGCCGCTCTGGCGTCGCTGACCCGCGACGCCGTCGTGGAACGCATGGTAGGACGCCGGCTGGCCGACATTTATCGCCACGAGACTCGTCCAGCCGTCGGCCCGGGCCTCGCGGTCGAGGCTCTCACGGGTCCCGGTATCTCCGCGCCGGTCTCGTTCTCCGCCTCCGCCGGCGAGATCCTCGGTATCTTCGGTCTCGTGGGAGCCGGACGCACGGAATTGCTGCGGCTGATCTACGGCGCCGCGCGATCCACCGGCGGCACACTCCACGTGGCAGGCAACAAGGTCGAGGTCCGCGGTCCGCGCGACGCTCTGCGCGCCGGCATCGTACTGTGCCCCGAGGATCGGAAGAAGGAGGGCATCGTTCCTGTGCGGTCGGTGCTCGAAAACCTGAACCTCAGCGCCCGTCGCCGCGTCGCCAAGGGCGGCATGCTGATCAACGAGACGTGGGAGCGCCGCAACGCCGAGGAACGCATCGGCCAATTGCGGATCCGAACACCGTCCGCCCGCGCGCTCATCCGCACGCTCTCCGGAGGAAACCAACAGAAAGTCATCCTCGGCCGCTGGCTCTCGGAAACGGTAAAGGTCGTCCTGCTGGACGAGCCCACCCGCGGCATCGACGTCGGCGCGAAGAGCGAGATCTACGCGATCATGCAGCAACTGGCCCGAGACGGCGTGTGCGTCGTGATGGTGTCGAGCGAGCTGCCCGAGATTCTCGGTATCTCCGACCGCATCCTCGTCATGCGCGGCGGCGCCATCGCCGCGGAGGTCGCGCGGTCAGTCGCCACCGAGGCCGGCCTGCTGAAGCTCGCGCTGCCCGTGGAAAACGCGGTGGCCACCGCATGAACGCACCCGCTCGGCAAAGTTTCGCCGCGACCTTCGCCCGCGCAGGGATGCCGCTGGTGCTCGTGGTGCTCTTCGCCAGCTGCGCCCTGGGCATCGATAATTTCCTCAGCGTGGCCAATCTCCGCGGGCTCGCGCTCGCCGTCTCCATGACCGGCATGGTCGCATGCACCATGCTGTTCTGCCTCGCCGCGGGGGACTTTGATCTCTCGGTCGGATCGGTGGTCGCCGGCGCGGGCGTGATCGCCGCGGTGGTGATGAACCGCACCGGTAGCGTCATGGCCGGCGTCGCCGCCGCCCTAGGATTCGGGCTGGTCGTCGGCCTGATCAACGGGCTCGTCGTCGCGCGGCTCGGCATCAACGCGCTCATCACCACCCTCGCCTCGATGCAGGTCGTGCGCGGCCTCGCCTTCATCGTCTCGGGAGGGTCGGCGGTCGGCATCGCGGCCGAGCCGTTTTTCGCTCTCGGAGGCGGCGTCCTCGCGGGCGTTCCGATTCCGGTCTGGATCACCGCGCTCTGCTTCGCCGTCGCCGGGTTTACCTTGAACCGCACCGTGCTCGGCCGCGACACGCTCGCGGTCGGCGGCAACGCGGAAGCCGCACGCCTCGCGGGCATCAACGTCACGCGCGTCAAGGTCGCGATCTTCGCGGCACAGGGGATGATGGCGGCGTTCGCCGGCGTCGTCCTCGCCTCACGCGTGACCAGCGGGCAACCCAACACCTCGGTCGGCTTCGAGCTGGAGGTAATCTCCGCTTGCGTGCTCGGCGGGGTGTCGCTGTCCGGTGGCGTGGCCCGCGTCTCCCACGTGATTTCCGGCGTGCTCATCCTCGGGATCGTGCAGAACGCGATGAACCTCCTGAACGTCCCCACCTTCTGGCAGTACGTCGCCCGCGGCCTCATCCTCCTCGCCGCCGTGCTCATCGACCGCTGGAACCACTCCCGGCGGGAGTAGAGCCCGGCGCGGCGCCGCCGCCGGCGCCTCCATCAAGGCGAGCGCGGGATTGTTCTCCCCACTCCAGTCGTGCCCGCCACCGTGCTTAACTACGACGACCCGGCAGCTACGTGATCCGAGGCAGCCAGCCTCGGCTACATCGGCACTCCCTCATCCGTGTCGATCCGTGTCCATCCGTGGTTACCCCCCTTGCGGAGCGATTCGGAAACCATGCTGAACCCATCCTTCGTTGCGCCGGAGCCGCGCTGGCTGTTCCGCGGACCTACCTGATACGGCGTCGCTGCCTCCGACGCTCAGCGCACGCTCGCCCCACGGAGCTGCGAGGCAGAGGCGCGGTCGAGATGCAGGACGCAATCCGGATGATTCTGGAGCGCCGATGAAGGGCACATGGGCGTGACTGGTCCCTCCACTGCCATCCGGATCGCGATCGCCTTGCGGAGGTCCGGCGCCGTCACGATCACCCGCCGCGCCCGGAGCACCTCTCGGATAGACATCGAAACGGCGCGCCGCGGCACCTCATCGAGTCGGCCGAACCACCCCTCCCCGAGTTGCTGCCGGCGACACGCCTCGTCTAGGTCTACCACCAAGTAGGGATCGCTGGTGACGAAGTCCGCCGGCGGATCGTTGAAGGCGAGATGCCCGTTTTCACCGATGCCGGCGAGGCAGAGATCGATGGTGACGCCGGAGATCAGCGCCGACAGCCGCCCGAGTTCCGCCGCCAGATCGCTCGCATCGCCCCGCACCGGGATGAACTCCGGACGCACCGGCAGTTTCTCCAGAAAGCGCTCGCGCAGATAACGGCGAAAACTCGCCGGATGCGTCTCCGGCAAGCCGACGTACTCGTCGAGGTGGAAAGCCCGCACCCGCGACCAATCAATCCCCGGTTCACGCGTCAGCGCCCGCAGCGTTTCAAACTGGCTGGCACCCGTCGCGACAATGACGTCGGCGCGCTCACGTTCGGCCAGGACGGCGCGCAGCACACCTGCCGCTTCCGCCGCCGCCGCTTCACCGCAGGAAACTGGGCCATCGTGAATCCGAACACGCATGTCACTCGGCTAATTACCCGTCAGCCCGCACGCTAGGGCGAAATCACAGCGCAGTTTTGAACTCCCTTATCCCGCCCGGACACCCATCGCGGCCGCGAAACCGGCAGTGATCCGGCGCGGGCGCGTGATCGCGGTGCCCACGCACACCGCCCACGCCCCGAGTTCCAGCGCCCGCGCCGCCTGCGTCGGTGTCGCAATCCGACCCTCCGCAATCACCGGCACGCGAACTTCGCGAATGAGCGCCGCCAGCAATTC
Organism: Verrucomicrobiota bacterium; assembly: GCA_030832235.1. Taxonomy (GTDB): domain Bacteria; phylum Verrucomicrobiota; class Verrucomicrobiia; order Opitutales; family Opitutaceae; genus ER46. The sequence goes on along the minus strand of JAURJO010000459.1, from coordinate 1,110 downwards.
GAAATCCGGCTCGTCCGACCCGGCGCCGCGAGCCGACGGACCCGCCAGAGTCGGCAGCACCGCATCGGCACCCGCCTCCGCCGCCCGCACGCCTTCCTCCAGCGTGGAAATGTCGGCGAAGACCAGTTTCCCCGTTGCAACCTTCACCGCGCGGATCAGGTCCGCCGCGGTCCGCCCCTCTGCCCGTGCCCGCGCCGTCGCGTCGAGGGCGATCACATCCGCCCCCGCGGCCGCCACCCGTTCTGCATCCGCAAGCGTGGGTGTGATCCGAACGGAAAACCCCGGCAAATCGCGCTTGAAGATTCCGATGAGCGGGACCGCGACCGCCGCGCGCACCGCCGCAATGTCAGCCGGAGAGTCCGCCCGGATCGCCACCGCACCGCCCAACACCGCCGAACGTGCCAACGCCGCCATGATCGCGGGGGAATTCATCGGGTCGCTTTCTCGTGCCTCCGCCTCGGGCTGACACGAAACGATCAGTCCTCCGCGCATACGCGTGAGCAGGGAATCGACACTCGCCATGCCGTGAATCCCGCGAACCACGCCGCGCGAAGTCGAGCCGTGAGTATCTTGTCCGGAAATACCCGACCGCTTTTCGTCAGGAAACGCGTCCGATGTAGCCGAGGGCGCCACCCTCGAATCTTCGGGAACAGCGCATCGGCGGCCCAAGGTGCTCCAACCACCCGCGTTTTTCTTCCGTGTGGTTCCGCGCCTTCCGTGGGCCACCGACCCCGGTTTCGTGCCTTTCGTGTGTTTCGTGGTGCCCCACCCGAATTCATGCCCACGAGACGTTCCGGTCGAATGCGCTTCCGACCCATCCGCGGGAAACGCCCGCGGCTCCACCGCACGCATTACGGCAAGAGGGACCAAGCCAGGGTGAGCCCACGGAACACTCGGAATACTCGGAAAAATTCGCGACTGAAATCATCCGCGCTATCCGCGCAATCTGCGGTTGAAACGATCGCGAGCCCCGAACTGAGAAGCCAGCCGACTCCCAGGCGCCTCGGCGGCACGCGGCGGAGGCATCACGCCGGTTTTTCTTCCGTGTCGTTCCGTGCCTTCCGTGGGCCACACCAAGGTTTCGCGGATTTCGTGCCTTTTGTGGTTCAC
>JAURJO010000458.1 GCA_030832235.1 Verrucomicrobiota bacterium | reverse complement strand
GCTGGGCGAACAACGTTAAGCAGGCTTACATCTACATCCGCGGCGAGTTCCCGCACGGCGCCCGCATCCTCGAGGAGGCGATCGCCGAGGCTCGCGCCGCCGGTTTCGTGGGGCCCAATGTCCTGGGTTCCGGTTACGGCTGCGAGATCTACGTCCACCGCGGCGCCGGCGCCTACATCTGCGGCGAGGAGACCGGCTTGATCGAGTCGCTCGAGGGCAAGCGGCCTTACCCGCGCATCAAGCCGCCCTATTTCCCCGCGGTGCTCGGTCTTTACCAGTGCCCTACGATCGTGAACAACGTGGAGACCCTCTGCCACGTGAAGTACATCGTCGAGGTGGGCGGCGAGGCCTTTGCCCAGATCGGCACCCCGAACAACACCGGCACCCGCATTCTTTGCGTGAGTGGTCACGTGCAGCGCCCGGGCTACTACGAGTTCGAGGTGGGCCGCATCACGCTCGGCCAGCTGCTTCATGAGGTGTGCGGGGGCCCGCTGCCCGGCCGGAAGTTCAAGGCCGTCATCCCCGGCGGCTCTTCCGCCAAGATTCTCCGCTGGGGCGAGAGCTTCACGCTGAAGAACAAGGATGGCTCGTCGCGCACGCTCGCGGTCGAGGATCTGCCGATGGATTTCGACACCATGGCCGCCTGCGGGACCATGGGCGGCTCCGGCGGAGTCATCGTGATGGATGACTCCGTCAACATGGTCGAGGCCCTCGCCAACATCAACGCGTTCTACGCCCACGAGAGCTGCGGCCAGTGCACGCCGTGCCGCGAGGGGTCGCTGTGGATGAAGCGCATCACCACCCGCATGGTGCACGGTGACGCGCGCGCCGAGGACGGCACCCTCCTGCGCAGCGTGGCCGACCAGATTGCCGGCCGCACCATCTGCGCGTTCGGCGAGGCCTGCTCCTGGCCCACCCAGAGCTTCGTCGCCAAGTTCGGCGACGAGTTCGCCGCCTATCCCGCGGCCAAGCGGACCCCGCGCCCCGAGGGCGCCGCCGAGCTGGCCTGAACCCGATTCCGATCCCAACGCGATGATCGCCGCGCCGAAACCCGACCTCATCACCGTCAACGTCGACGGCCGGGATGTCTCCGTGCCCAAGGGCACCAACGTCATCGAGGCGGCGCGCCAGGTCGGCGTCGACGTCCCGTACTACTGCTACCACCCGAAGCTCTCGATCTCCGGCAACTGCCGCATGTGCCTCGTCGAGATCGGCATGCCCGCTGTCGATCCCGCCACGAAGGCGCCGATCATGGATCCGGCGACCGGCAAGCAGCGCATCAATTGGATCCCGCGGCCCCAGATTGGTTGCGCGACCAACGCCTCCCCCGGTCTTCACGTCCGCACCCAGACGCCGCAGATCAAGGACTGCCGCGAGGGCGTGATGGAGTTCCTCCTCGTCAACCACCCGCTGGATTGCCCGATCTGCGACCAGGCGGGCGAGTGCAAGCTGCAGGAGCAGGCCACCGGCTACGGCCGCGGCTACTCGCGCTACATCGAGGAGAAGAACGTGAAGCCGAAGCGCACGCGCCTCGGGCCGCGCGTCACCCTCGACGACGAGCGCTGCATCCTCTGCTCGCGCTGCATCCGCTTCTGCAAGGAGATCGCCAAGGACGACGTGCTCGGCTTCGTCGACCGCGGCAGCTACTCCACGCTCACCTGCTATCCGGGGCGTGAGCTCGCCAACAATTACTCGCTCAACACGGTCGACATCTGCCCGGTCGGCGCGCTCACCAGCACCGATTTCCGGTTCAAGATGCGGGTCTGGTTCCTCAAGCAGACGAACAGCATCGACACCGAGTCGAGCGTCGGCGCCAACACCGTGGTGTGGTCCCGCGAGGGTGTCATCCACCGTATCACCCCGCGGCAGAACGACGCGGTGAACGACACGTGGATGGCCGACAGCGGCCGCGAGCTCTACAAGGCGGTGCGCGCCGCCGACCGGCTCGCCTCCTGCCGGATTGGTTCCGCCGAGGCCACCCTCGATTCCGCCTTGCTTACGGCCGGCACCCTGCTGCGCGAGGCCGCGGGCGCTGTCGCGGTCGTCGGTTCCGGACGTTCCTCCGTCGAGGAGCAATTCCTCACCCGCCGTCTCGCGGAGTCGCTCGGCACGTCCGCGCATCTCGTCAGCCGCACCGGTCCCGGTGACGGCCTGCTCATCTCGGCCGATCGCAATCCGAATGTCCGCGGGGCCCTCGTCACCGGTCTTATCTCCGCCTTGCCTCCTTCGCGCCTCGAGGCGCTGGCGGCCGCGATCGACGCCGGCAAGGTGCGCGCGGTGGTTTCCGTCGGCGAGGATCTCGCCGTCGCCGGTCTCACCGCCGCGCAACTCGCGAAGATCGCGGTGGTTTACCTCGGCACGCACGTCAACGCGACCAGCGCGGCGGCGCGTGTCACGTTCCCCACGCTCACCGTCTTCGAGAAAAGCGGGTGTTTCGTGAATCAGCAGTTCCGCCTGCAGCGTTTCCACAAGGCCGTGCCGGGTCCGGTCGGCGCGATCGACGATCTCGCGGCCTTGTCCAAGCTGATCGGCGCGGCGGGAGGCTCGGCGCCGGCGGATCTCCACGCCGTGTGGCGCGAACTCGCCCCGGCGGTTCCCGCATTGCGGGAAGTTTCCCTCGCCGGTGTGCCGGACTCCGGACTCGTGCTCGACTCCGCCCCCTATGCTGCTCTGCCCTTCGTCGAGGGCGAGACGCTGCACTACAAGCCCGCCGCCAAGGCCTGATTCCCATGCGCACCCCCGCCTTTTTCGCCATCGGACTCGGTTTCATCCTCATGGGTGCCGGCCTCTTTGCGCTGACCTTGCGCAAGGCGGGCAAGGAGTCCGCCAATCCGACCAAGGCCCAGCAGCGCGAGCAGGCGGCGCTCGCCGATGAAAACCGTAAGATGCGGATCGCGGCGGCCGTCGTAGGCGGCGTCGGCGTGTTGCTCTGCCTCGCGATGCTTTTCTGAGATGATCGATCTTTATCTCAGTCTGCATCCGGTTGTGCAGGGCGTGCTCAAGGGACTCGCCGTGATCATGGTCATTTTCCCGATCGGCGGCATCTGTTCGATGGCCGAGCGCAAGGTCTCGGCCTGGATCCAGGGTCGCCCGGGCCCGAACCGCGCGATCGTGCCGTGGGTTTCCTGGATCCCGGTCATTGGTCCGTTTCTGCAGCGGCTGGGTCTCTTCCACGTGTTAGCTGACGGCGGCAAGATGCTCTTCAAGGAGGACGCTCTGCCCGGGCACGTGAACAAGTTCTACTTCGTGCTCGCGCCGGTCGTCGCGATGATGCCCGCGCTCACCACGGTGACGACCGTGCCGTTTGGAGCCTACCTCGACGCCGCGGGGCGCGTGGTGCCGCTGGCGCTGGCGAACGTCGACATCGGCCTGATCGCGGTTTTCGCCGTCGGCTCGCTGGGCGTCTACTCCCTGATCCTCGCCGGCTGGGCCTCCAACTCGAAGTACCCGTTTCTCGGCGGGGTGCGCGCCTCGGCGCAGCTGATCTCGTACGAGCTCTCGCTGACGTTGTCGGTGCTGCCGGTTTTCCTCTGGATCAACGCCCCCGGCACTCCGGGCACGATGAGCCTGTCGCGGGCGGTCGAGTTCCAGAGCCTGCCCGGTTTCTGGGGTGGGATGTGGTTTGTCTTCCTCATGCCCGTCTCGGCGCTGGTTTTTCTCGTCGCGCTTTTCGCGGAGACCAACCGCCACCCGTTCGACATGGCGGAGGGAGAGGCCGACCTCGTGGGCGGCTTCCACACCGAGTACGGTGCTTTCAAGTGGGGACTCTTCTTCGTAGCCGAGTACGCGCACATGCTCATCGGGTCGGGAGTCTTCACCCTGCTCTTCCTCGGCGGCTGGAACCCGCTGCCGTGGGTGTCGCTGGCCACGCTGGTCAGCTGGCTCGCGCCGCTGCACCCGCTCCTCGCGCATCCGCTCTTCGTCGGGGTGCTCTCGATCGGCATCTTCCTCGGGAAGGTGATCGCTTTGATCTTCTTCTTCATGTGGGTGCGCTGGACGGTTCCGCGTTTCCGCTACGACCAGGTGATGGATATCGGCTGGCGCAAGCTGCTGCCGCTCTCGGTCGCGAATCTGGTCTTTTACGCGGCCGCGATCGCCGTCATTCAAACCCGGTAGCCGACAGGAATCCTCCGCGCCATGGCCGTCGTCCCACTCGAACGCAAACCGCTCACCTTCGCCGAGCGCACCTACCTGCCTCAGATCGCGGAGGGCCTCCGGACCACGTGGCGGCATCTCGTGCGCCCGAAGACGACGCTTGAGTACCCTGAGCAACGGCCCGCGGTGCCCGCGGGCTACCGCGGCGTACCCACGCTGGTTAAGGACCCCAACGGGCGCGAAAAGTGCGTCTCCTGCCAGCTCTGCGAGTTCGTCTGCCCGCCCAAGGCCATCCGCATCACACCCGGCGGCATCGCGGAGGATTCGGCCCACGCGCACGTCGAGAAGGCGCCGCGCGAGTTCGAAATCGATATGCTCCGGTGCATCTACTGCGGCATGTGCCAGGAGGTCTGCCCCGAGGAGGCGATCTGGCTCCAATCGCAGTACTCGATGACCGGTTACTCCCGCGAGGAGATGGTCAACAACAAGGCCCGTCTCTACGAGTTGGGCGGCACGTTGCCCGACGAGCATTTCAAGTGGGATCACAAGAAGGCCGCGGAGGAGCGTGGCGGGGGCCACCACTGAGACCATGGGCACTGGTCAGATCCTCTTCAACGCCTTCGTCCTGCTCACCGTCGTGAGCGCGGCCGGCGTCGTCCTGAACCGCAACGCCGTCAACGCCGCCCTCTGTCTGCTCATGGCGCTGGTTGGGGTCTCCGGACTCTTCGTGGCGCTCGACGCCTACCTGTTGGCGTTCCTGCTGCTGCTGGTCTACGCCGGCGCGGTCGTCGCGCTGTTCCTGTTCATCATCATGTTGCTCGACGCCCGAGGCGACAGCCGTCCGGTGCTGCACCGCCTGCCGCTCGCCGCGCGGGTGATCGCCACGGGACTCGTGCTGGGCGGCGTGGCCTCTTTCCTGATGCGCGGCCGCCTGCCCGAGGGCCGCGCGGCCACCACCGCCGTCGGCGCCGCCCTCAAACCCTACGCGCACCAGCTTTTCACCACCTACCTGTTGCCGGTGCAGGTGCTGGGTTTCCTGCTCCTCATCGCGATGATCGGCGTGATCGCGCTCAGCCGTCGTCCCGACGGCCCGGAGGACGCCGCATGATCCCCGCCACCCTCAACGCCTACGTCGCCATCAGCGTCGTACTCTTCGCCATCGGGCTGCTCGGCGTGCTGATCCGGCGCAACACGCTCGTGGTTTTCATGTGCCTCGAGCTGATGCTCGTCGCCGCCACTCTCGCGCTCGTCGCGTTCTCCCGCTTCAACGGCACCATGGACGGAAACGTCCTCGTGTTCTTCATCCTCACCGTCGCCGCGGCCGAGGTCGCGGTCGGCCTGGCGCTGATCGTCGCATTGTTCCGCCGCCGGCGGACGGTGCAGCTCGACGAGCTCAACTCGCTGCGGAACTGAGCCCATGACGTTCAACCCCTTCGCCGTTGTCGCGCTCGCCGTGCCGCTGCTTTCGGCCGCCGTCATCGCTCTCTTCCTGCGCCGTCGCGGTGCCGTCGCCGCCGCGGTGTCCGCGGGCGCCGCAACCTTGTTCGCCGCCAACGCCCTCGTGCTTGCGCTTGGCGGGCACCGTTTCACCGATTCCGCCG
>JAURJO010000457.1 GCA_030832235.1 Verrucomicrobiota bacterium | reverse complement strand
GCCGCGGACAAACCCGTGCGGCGTCCGCGTTGTCAAACCGCAATGGGCCCGGCGCCGCGCCGGGAGGGAAAAGGGAGCCTGCCCGGTAGGCGAATCACGTCATCAGGGTCGGATGAGAGAGAGAGCGCGCGGGCCAAGCGTGAATTGGCGCTGGTACTCCTGGGAGGGAGCGCCACGGAAACCCCACCGTGCTACCAGCGCCGGGCGACAGAGAACGACAGCTGTCGGCCCGCCGCCGGCACCGCGGGAACCTCCTGAAAATCCTCATCCCAGGCGTTGTCGAGGTGAACGGCCAACTCGACGCCGCGCAGCGATTCCGGGCGGAAATACAGCCCGGCGGCCGTGTGGATCGCGCGATCGCCGCCGATGACGCGCAGCAGATTGGGAGCCTGCCAGCGCAGCGAGTTGTCCACCCGCACTTCGAGCCGCGGCGTGAGCCGAGCCGTGATCGCCGCGGTGACACGGTGGCGCGCGTGGTTCAACGCGTAGAAACTGGCATCGACCGCCGCTCCGCGGTAATCCGCGCCTTTCCCGAGCCACGTGTGCCCGAGGACCACGTCGAAACCCGACCAACTGCGCCGCGCGACCCACTCCAGACCGGTGACGCGCACGTCAACCGCATTGGCCGTGCGCGCGGTCACGCCGCGCCGGAACGTCCAATCCACCAAGGCGTCGTCACGCCGCATGAAGGCCACGGCTTCGATCGACCATCCCGCCGCCGCGACTGTGGCGGCAGCCTCGAGGTTGCGGCTCGCCGAACGTCCGAGGCCCGCGTTGCCGCGAAAGAGACCTGAAGCCGGACTCGCGTTCAGGGCGGTGTAGCTCGGCAACTGGGACGTCTCCGCGTAACCGACGCGCGCGCCGCGAAGCAGTCCGGAGTAAAACGTTCGCCCCGCCTCGGCCACCGGCAGCCAGACCCCGTCGTCACGATTGCTGTCGTCACGCGCCGAACCGAGCCGCAACCAGCCGCGCCCGCCGTCCACGGCCCATTCGCGCCGCGCCGCCGCGGCAGCTTTGGTGAGCACCCGGGAACGATAACGCCCGAACGTCAGCGACGTGGAAGCGATGCGGTCAGTCTGCACCTCTCCACGAGTCAGGAAAGTCCAGTCCGCGCGCCGCCAACGACCCTCGGCCGCACCCGCCGTCACCCACGTCGTGTGCTGGAACGGATGTACCGGCCCGAGCGGGGCGAAGCGGTTGAAAGCGTAGTCGTCTTTATGCCGGCGATGGACCACCGCGGCCTCCCAACCGTTATCGGCGCCGAGCTCGACGCGGTGATTCAGCGCGAGCAGCAGCGTCTGCAAATTCTCCGACTCGGGGGACCCGAACGGCGTGTAGAGGTTGGGCCAACCGAAGCGTTTACCCTGGTAACCAAGGGCGGCGTCGGTCTGCGACGCGGCTGTGCGAGACTGCAGGCGAACGGTCGCGCGGTTGAAGTCATGGTCGCCGAAACGCACGGCTCCGTCGGACTGCGAACGGGAAAGGCCGACGTCGAGGCCCAGACCGGCGGACGAAACCGCGCCGCCGAAGATCTCGGCGCGCCGCAACGCGAACTGCCCGGCGCCAACGGAAACAAATCCCCCGGTGGCGACGGGACGCCAACCCTGCGCGACCGCGCCGGCGGTGGCGTTGCTGACCCCAAGGGCGGCTTCGGCACCGGCCAGTATCTGAGGCACGCCGAGCATCGCGGGCGCCAATGGCAGTTCGGTGAGGTAGTGGCCGGTCTGGGGATCAGCCAGTGAGAGGGCTCCCAGTCGGTAGCCGGTGGTCTCGAAGGTTCCGCCGCGCAGCGTGATATCGGCCTGCGCCTCCGCGAGGTTACGGGCCTGAAGGTCGATCCGCGGCTCGTAGCGCAGCGCGGTCACCGGCATCGCGAACGCGCCGGCGGGCGCGAGGTTCGCGACGGCGGGCGCGGTGACCATGACGCCAGGCAACGTGGAGACCGCGGAAGCGGCGGAGACCGGGGCAGCGCCGAACGCGGGGAAAAGCAGCGCCGCGAAATGGAACGCAGGACGAGAAAGCGAGATGTTCACACGTTTATGATTTTTACCTTAACAACTTTACGCGGGCAAAAAAGAGCCCCGGAAGTCCGGGGCGTGTTTTCCCGCGGGACGCGGAACGGGCTCAGGCGTCGCCGTCGCTGCCGATGGCCTCCACCGGGCAACCCTCGAGGGCCTCCATGCACTGGGCGACCTCCTCCTCCGTCGTCGGCTGCTTCGTAACGTAACTGTAGCCGCCCTCATCATAGCGCGAGAAAGAGCCCGGCGCCGTCTCTCGGCACAGATCGCAGTCGATGCACTGCTGATCGACATAGAACTTGCCCGGAACATTGACCGGCCACTTGTCGGATTTGTTCGCCATAGTTCCGAGAGGAAGAGCCTCGGGTAAAAAGGTGTCAAGCGGGCCGACCTGGTTACGCCGCGCGCATACGACGGCCCTCTGCGGCCGGCCCGTCATCGGCGGGCGGAACAATCTCGGAACCGCGCCCGGCGTCGCTCGCACTTTTTCGTGGCGTCTCCGCGATCCGCGGCGGGATCTCGCCCCCGCCGCGCCCTACCCGCCCAACGCGATCAGACGCCGGGCGACCTTCACCGCGTTCGCGAAACTCGTTCCCCGGGCGACGCCACGGCCGGCGATCCCAAAGGCGGTGCCGTGGTCCGGACTCGTCCGCACATGGGGCAGGCCGAGGGTGACGTTCACCGCATCGTCGAAATCAATGACCTTCAGCGGCGCGAGTCCTTGGTCGTGGTACAGAGCGACGATGGCGTCGAACTCGCCGCGCAGCATCCGTGCGAATAGCGTGTCCCCGGGCTCGCAGCGGGAAATTCCGGGAAAGCCGCCGCGCAGCCGGTCCAGCATCGGGTTGAGCCGGTCCCGTTCTTCCGTGCCCAACAAGCCCTCCTCACCCGCGTGCGGATTGAGTCCGCATACGCCGATCCGCGGATTTTCCACGCCCTCGGACCGCGCCAGCAGGTCGGCCGCGGCGATCGTACGCCGGAGCAAAGGCGCCTTGAGCAGACGCGGGACGGCTGCGAGCGGCACGTGCCACGTGGCCAGCGCGACGCGCAGCCTGCCACCACAGAACGCCATCACGGGATCTCCGCCCCAACGCGCGGCGAAGAATTCAGTCTGCCCGGGGAAACCGTATCCGACCCGCGCGAGTTCCGCCTTGCTGACCGGCCCCGTGACCACGCCGCTGAATTCACCGGTCCGGCATCCCTCCGCAGCGCGCTCCATCGCCGCCCAGGCCATCCTCGCGCCCGGCGCACCGGGACGCCCGGGCGTCAGGGCGAAATTCGCCGGACCCGCGGCGATTTTCGTCGCGGAGGTGTCCAGGGTCTCCAGCCAGCCGCGCGGACCGATGACCGCGACGTCACGCGCCGCCCGGCGATTGCCCCGAAGCCATTCCGCAATGATCTCCGGACCTACCCCCGCCGGATCCCCGCAGGTAAACGCCAGCGGAGGCCGCCGCGTCGCTTCGCCCCGGCTCATTCGGTATCCTCCGCCTCCGTGGCTGCACGCCGAGCGCGTGCAAAACTGCGCTTTCCGTCGGCGAAGAATCCGAGGAAGCGCCTGGACTCTTCCGCCGTCCAACGCCCCGAAGCCAGCGCGGCGGCGGCGTTTTCGCGGATGTTGCCCGGGGTGAAAAATACGGCCTGGAACGCGTTCTTGAGCTCCACCATCACGGCCCGCGCCGCCCCGCGACGGCGCAGCCCGACGGCGTTCAAGCCGATCACGTCGTCGCGCTCCGCGACCATCACGTACGGGGCGACATCGCGCGTGATCGAGGCGTGACCCGCCACCATCACGCCCTCGCCGATCCGGCAGAACTGATGCACCGCGGAGCCGCCGCCCATGAACGTGTTGTCGCCCACGCTGACATGCCCCGCGAGGAGCGCGGTATTGGCCAGCACGACACCGGAACCCACCACGCAATCATGCCCCGCGTGGCTCGCCGCCATGAAGAAGCAGTTCTCCCCGACGACGGTGGCCTGGCCGGCGTGGATCGAGCGGTTGATGGTGACGTGTTCCCGGATCACCGACCCGGAGCCGATGCGCACGCCGGTGGGCGTCGCGCGGTCAAACTTGAGATATTGCGGATCCCCGCCCAGGACGGCGAACGGATGCACGACCACGCGGTCGCCAAGCGTGCAGTGCCTGGTGACGATCGCGTGGGCCATGATCTCGCAATCGGTCCCGAGCTGGGCGCCGGGCTCCACGATGGCGGTGGGATGGATGACCGTAGCCATGACTCAGGGCGCGGCCGGCCGACGGCGCGAAGCGGAGCGCTCCGGGAGGAGATCGAGCTGGGTTTCGCGCAGCAGGTCGTAGTTTTTCAGGATACGCATCACCTGCAGCGTGTCGCTCTTGGAGTAGTTCTGGTTCACCTCAATCTTGTCGAGCAGGTCGATGAGCATCGCGCGGAACGAGATGATGGCGTCGACACCGGCGCCCGTGAGAGGCTCGGGGCTCGGGGTGCGAAATGGCGCCGGGGTGGGCAGGCTCGGCAGAACGGGGATCTTCAGGGGCGGACCGCCGGCACCATCAGCCGGCACGTCGGGAAAGAGCCGCGACGCCT
>JAURJO010000056.1 GCA_030832235.1 Verrucomicrobiota bacterium | reverse complement strand
TGGCGGTCTTCCCCCAGAGGTCGTGCTCGCCGAGGTGGAACCCGTGGTCGCTCCAGAACACGACCAGCGTCTCGCGATCCAATCCCAGCCGGCCGAGCTCGGCCAACACCTTGCCAACCTGCGCGTCGAGGAAACTCACGCCCGCGAGATACCCGTGGCGCAGCTCGGCGATCTGCTCCGCCGAAAGCGGCCCGTCCTTCGGCATGCCGGCGTAGCCGCGCAGTTCGTTCCACGTGTGGCCGGCGAGCGCCGGCGCGCCGGCGGGCATCGCCGGCGGCGAAGGCGGCCGCAGCCGCGCACGATCATAGAGGTCCCAGTAGCGCTTCGGAGCGTTGAACGGCAGGTGCGGTTTCCAAAAACCCACGCCGAGGAAGAAGGGTTTTCCGTCGCGCGCGAGTTCACCCAGGCGCCGCACCGCGGCGGCCGCGATGCGTCCGTCGAGATAGGCCTCGTCCGGCACGTCCAGCCGTTGGACCGCCCCGCCCTTTCCCTTCGGCGCGCCGCCCGCCTCCTCGACCCAGTCGGCCCAGTGCGGCCCGTCCGAAAAGAGCGGGGGCTCCGACCAGGATGGCGGATCATTGAAGGGAAACGGCGGCTTCGCGCCCGACTCGTTGTGGAAGAGCTTACCGAGACCCACGGTCGTGTAGCCGTTTTCCTTGAAATGCTGCGGCAGCGTCACAATCCCCGGAAACGTCTCGCGGAAATGCCGCCGCAGATCCCAGACCCGCAGCGTGTCGGGGCGCCGGCCCGTCAGGATCGAAGCCCGCGAGGGATTGCACACCGCCTGCTGGCAATACGCGCGTTCAAACACGACACCACGCCGCGCCAGCGCATCGAGGTTCGGCGTCAACGCTTCAGGCGATCCGTAGCAGCCAAGATCCGCCCGCAGGTCGTCGGCCGCGATGAAGAGCACGTTGGGACGCGACCGCTCCGCCGCCGGCAGCAAAGCGCCGAGCAGCACAGCCGCGAGGAGCACAGGGGAAAGGTGCAGCGGAAATCCGCGGCGAGCGCCGGCGAAGGAGTCAGGTTTCGGCATCGACGATAAAAATCTGGGCAAAAACGCCTCCGGCGCCCCGGACCTTGCGCTGGTAAGCGATCCGACGGCCATCCGGGGAAAACACACAGGCGAGCGCCAGGGGCGCACTTTCACCTTCGGCGCGAGGAGTGAGGCGGGCGGTAAGTCCAGTCGCGACTTCAGTGACGCAAACGCTTCCATCCATCACGTGCGCGATCCGGCGGCCGTCGGGACTCCAGCTAAACGCCGAGGCTACCCCAGCGGGATTGCGCGTGACCTGCCTTGGTTCACCGCCCGACGGGGCCACCGTCCAGAGCTGCGGCTCGCCGACCTCGTCCTTCATCAGGAACGCGATCGCGGACCCATCAGCCGCAGCCCGCAGCCAATGGCGCGGCACGTTCACCACCCCGGGAAACTTCCGACCCTGGGTGAAGGTCAGGCGGCGTTGTACCGTGCCCTTCGGGGGCGCCGGGCGGCGCGTCTCGGTGCCTTCCAAGGGTCCGCCCTCGCCCGCCACCGTGAGATCCGCGGGCAGTTCGACCAGAAACACCTCCGCGTGCTCGCGACCGTCGGACGCCGTCACATTGCCGAGAAACGCCAGCGTCCGCGGTCCGCCGGGCCGCGGCACCCAGCATTCCTCGAACGCCCGGCCGATCTCGTCGGAACCGGGGCGCGGTCGATTTACCGTGCGAGCGACCACCACCGTGAAACCGTCGCCGTCATGGCTGCGCGGGTGGCTCCGCGCCACGGTCACGTTCCGGCCCGCGCCGAGCAGCGTGACGCCGATCGTGCGCTGGTTGAGGTCGTGCCCACCGTCCGTTCCTAGCCGCGCGAGGACCTCATCCTCATAGGTGAAGCTCACCGCAGCGCCGGCGGGGCTGAAGACGTGGACATGCGATCCGCCGCGGAGCGCACCCGGAGTGAACGGTGGCGAGTAATTCATGGCGTCGAGCGGTCGCGCGATGCCCGGGGCAAGCGCGTCGACGATCGCTCCGCGCCGGCGAGTCATCCCGTAGGTCCAGTCGGCGGTGGGGCGCTCGGGACCGTGGATGAAAACCACACGCGGCTCCGTCGGATGCCAGGTCACGACGCCGCAGGCGGCGCCTTCGGTCGCGGTGTAAAGCGTCTCGACGCGCCCCGTCGCAACGTCAATCCGCTCGATGCGGGTGCCGTCGAAAACGTTATCAGCCGAGCGCGTGTCGTAGACGATCCACCGGGAGTCGGGCGACCAGACGCCGATGTTGGTGAGCACGTGGCCCTGCGGCGCGGAAGTGAGCTGGCGATCGGCGGCCATGGCGGAGGCGGGAAGGATTGAACCGGCGACGATAACGGCGGCAACGCCGAGCGGCGGAAGGCACAGCGCTGGGAGGACGCGAGGCGTCGGGAACACGCGGCGCAGGTTGCGGCGCCGGCCCGTAAATTGCACGCGTCAACCGGTGTCCTCCGTTACCTCCGTTTGCTCCTGTCGAGCCGCGTGGAACAGGAGGTAACGGAGGCAACAAAGATCTGACCGGCTCCGTGGTGTTGATGGCATCCGTACTGGCGCCGCTTGCGTCTCGCGATCGGGCGGTCGCTCCGAGTATGACCGGTCCTGAATCATGTCCCGCCGCGTTCTACTCATCCTGAATCCGACCGCCCGCGCGGGACGGGCCGCGCGGGAGATTTTCGACGTGAGGTCGCAGCTCGAGAACGCCGGATGCCATGTGACGTTGCGGGAAACAGCGGGACGCGGACACGCCACGGTCCTGGCCGCGGCTGCGGCCGACGCTGGCGAATTCGAGGTCATCGCCGCGGCGGGAGGCGACGGCACGGCACGCGAGGTGTGCTCCGGGGTGTTGTCTTCGGCGCGCCCCGACCAGCCCGTGGCGATCATCCCGCTCGGGACGGGAAACGACCTCGCGCACGTCGCCGGGACCGGATCCTTGGCGGCCGCGCTCCGCGCGGTGACCGCAGGAACCCCGCGCACCTTCGACACGATCGAGGTCGCCTGCGTAGCGGGAAACAGACCCCTGGTTACCCACGCGTTCTGTTTCGCGGCGGTCGGACTCGCCGCCGACGTCGTGCGCCTGACGACCCCAACGGTGAAAAGGATCTTCGGCCCCCGCCTCTGTTATTCCGTAGGATTTTTCCGCGCGCTCGCGGGATACCGTCCCGTGGCCGCGCAGGTGGCGACGGATGCCGGCAACCACGCTGGGGAATATCTGCTCATCTGCGCCGGCAACACGGCGCGCGCCGGCGGCCGGATGATGCACCTCTCCCCCGGCGCGTCGCCGCACGACGGCGCGTTGGACCTCAATCTGATCCGCGCCACGAGCCGCGTGGAAGTGGCGCTGCAATTCATCCGCTTGTTGCGCGGGACGCACGTGCGCCATCGGCGAGCCGCGTATTTCCAAACGAAGGATATCGATGTGACCACCGCGACTCCATCCGAAGTGCAGCTCGACGGTGACACAATCGGCCTGACGCCTGCACGTTTCACGGTGCGGCCGGGAGCCCTGCGCCTGATCACGAACGGCTGAATCGCGCATCGACTCAGAGTCTTTTTCGAGGGCTCTCCTGATCAGGGAGGCCACGAAGTCCGGAAAGGCCCGACGGCACCTGCCTCATCCGCGCCATCCGTGAAGTCCGCAGTTAAACATCTGGCACCTTCGGAATGGCCTTCGGCTGTCCTGCTCACCGGCATCGGCCGGGGTCGTCGGACCCCGGCTACAGCCAAACCATGCCTCCCGGATCCGTGTCGATTCGTGTCCATCCGTGGTTACCCACCGCGTAGCGATGCAGGCGCGCCTTGAGCCTCTCATTTGATCAGGAACCGCGCAAAGTTCGGAAGGGCACTAACGGCATCGGCCTCATCCGCGTCATCTGAGAAATCTGCGGTTCAAATTTGCTCCGTTCAGAACAGCCTTCCTCCTCACTCCCGGCGCGGTGGGGCCGCTCTGGAAAACCCGCGGTGAACTCCGGGAGGTTCCGAATCGCCTTCGGCCGTCGCGGTTACCGCCTACGCCGGGGGTCGGCGACCCCGGCTACATCAAGCCCGGAAGCGGAGGAATTCGTGTGCCTTCGTGTCCATTCGTGGTTGCTCACCCGCCAGGCAAGTCGGGAGCGCGTTACGACCCGACGTCGGGCCGCCTGAGCCGGCGGGTTGCGCCGCAACCACGCTGGATTAGGTCCTCGCCGACCCGAGCTCAGGCTGGCGCAAACCATCCTCAAGGGTTTGGCTGCGGCCATGCTTTTCTGGCTGAAGAAATTCATCAGCTTCTGGCTCATGCCGCTGCAAATGGGGCTGCTGCTCGTGGCGGCGGGGATATGGTTCATCCGGCGCGGCCGCCGGCCGCAGCTCGGACGTGTTCTCATCGTCACAGGTGCCGGACTGATTCTCGTCCTGAGCCAGACCCTGGTCAGCAAGGCGCTGACCCGCAGCCTGCAGGACCGCCATCCGCCGGTGACGGAATTCGTTCCCGGCCAGCCCGTGCCGGAATCCGTGGCGCGGGTGCGCTTCATCGCGGTGCTCGGCGGCGGGAACGGGTTTTCTCCGGGAGTCGCCGCCACGAACCTCCTGTCGTCCTCGGCCATCTCTCGTCTGACCGAGGCCGTGCGCATCGCGCGCGCGGTGCCGGAAGCACGGCTCGTGATGACCGGCGGGGGACCCTCGGGAAAACCCACGCATGCGTCCGTGCTGACCCGAGCGGCGGTGCAGCTCGGCATCGATCCGACACGGATCATCGAGGCTCCGGAAGGGCGCGACACGGAGGACGAGGCCAACCTCGTCACGCGCCTCGCGGCGGGCGCGCCGGTGGCGGTGGTGACATCCGCTTGGCATCAGCCGCGTGCGATGGCGCTCTTCCGCGGGGCGGGCGCCGACGCCCTTGCCTGCCCGTGCGACTACCGCGCGCACCACGATGACCCGCTCTCATTCGACGATTTCCTTTTCGGTTTCGACGCGCTTGGGGGCAGCTCGTTCGCGATCCGGGAGCGGATCGGCCTGCTGTGGATCACGCTCCGCGGCAAAGGCTGAGCTCGCCGCGGAGAATTGTTTCGCCATCGACCCGCCGCGCGCTACCTCCGAGGCGCATGCTCTCCCTCAAGAAACTCCTCGGTAAAGACGACAAGTTCTTCGATCTCCTCGAGGCCGGTGCGCAGGAGGCGAAGACGAGCGCGGAGCTCTTCGCCGGTGCCCTGCGGAAAATCGCCACCGGCACCGCGGCGGGCGTCTCGCTCGACGAATTCATCCAGAGCCGGCGGAAGGAGAAACGCATCCGCCACCTGATGACCGAGGAACTTTCCAAGACCTTTGTGACCCCGCTGGAGCGTGAGGACATCGAGGAGCTTTCCTTCGCCCTCTACCGCATACCGAAGCAGGTGGAGAAGATCGTCGAGCGACTCTCCATCTACCCCGGGCGCATCCCTCACGCCGCTTTTGAACGCCAGGCTGAGCTGATGCTCCAGGCGGCCGACGCCGTGGTGTTCATGGTCGGCCAATTGCGCGGCGGCACGAACGTCGAACGCATCCGCGAGGCCAACGACAAGCTGCAGTTCGCCGAGGGCGAGGCCGACAAGGTAATGCTGCAGCTGATGAAGGAACTCTACCAGTCGCCCTGCGACCCGCGTGAACTCGTCGTGCTCCATGACCTCTACCAGATGGTGGAGCAGGCCGTGGATCGCTGCCGCAACGCCGGCAACGTCGTGGTGCAGATCGTGCTCAAGCACTCCTGAGCCGGCCCCGCCGCCCTCCCCCGGCCCGGACCCGCGCGACCACC
>JAURJO010000456.1 GCA_030832235.1 Verrucomicrobiota bacterium | reverse complement strand
CTCGCGGCGCTCCGCCGCCTCGGGCTCGACCGGCGCACGCTCGTGATCTGGACCTCCGACAACGGCGCGGTGAGGCGTAATCCCGCGCAGGGCAGCTGCGCTCCTTACAAAGGCTGGGGCTACGACACCTCGGAGGGAGCGATGCGCATGCCCTGCGTGATGCGCTGGCCCGGGCGGATCCCGGCCGGACGCGTCAGCGACGAGGTATGCTCCACGCTC
This sequence comes from Verrucomicrobiota bacterium, assembly GCA_030832235.1. Taxonomy (GTDB): domain Bacteria; phylum Verrucomicrobiota; class Verrucomicrobiia; order Opitutales; family Opitutaceae; genus ER46. The sequence goes on along the minus strand of JAURJO010000456.1, from coordinate 6,557 downwards.
GACCTGCTGCCGACGTTCGCCGGCCTCGCGGGCGCGGCTTTGCCGCCGCGGGAAATTGACGGACACGACATCGGCCCGCTCCTGCTCGGCACTCCGGGGGCGAAGTCACCCTGGGACGAAAAGGGATTCTGCTACTATTTCGGCGCGCAATTGCAGGCGGTGCGCGCGGGACCCTGGAAACTGTATCTGCCGCTGGAGCAAAAGATCATCAACCTCGCAGGGAAACGCGCACTGGCGGCGTCAGCGTTGTACGATGTCCGCCACGACTTCGGCGAAGAAAGCGAAGTCTCCGCGCAGCAGCCCGAGGTGGTTCAACGCCTGAAGTCACTGGCCGAGAAGACCCGCCGCGTTATCGGCGACGACAACCTACCGGGCATCGGCCAGCGCCCCGCGGGGCACGAGCCGAATCCGGTGCCGCTCAAGTCCGCCGCGAAGCGCGGCTGACTCGGCGCGGGTCATGTTCGGCAGCTCAGGAAAAGGCCTCGGCCGTCACGGAAGCGGCATGGTCCGCGGCGGGCGGCCGCGGCTACACAGTCGGCCGTACTTCCGGAATTACCGGACCGACGTTCGTCATGAAATGCGTGGGATGTAGCCGGGGGCCACCCTCGGATCATCGGAAACTCCTTCCGCCAATTTCCAGTCACTCCCTCTCGCTTTCACTCGCCGCTCCCAGCGCGGCGCGGCCCGTAACTTGAAAAATCTCGCGTGGGCGCGCGGGCGGAAGTCACGTTCCGCGCGAAACGCCACCCCATGACGAAGAACGATCTCGCCCGCCGCCTCGCCGTCTGCAGCTGGTCGCTGCAACCCTCGGACCCCGTCGCGTTGCTCGACGCGCTCGCCGCCACGGGCGTCGCCCGCGTGCAACTCGCCTTGGATCCGCTCCGCGCGGAACCGGCGGTCTGGGGCAAGTTTCCTGAACTGGCGCGCGCCCGCGGCATCGAGATCGCCTCCGGTATGTTTGTGACCGTCGGGGAGGACTACACTTCGCTCGACTCGATCCGCCGCACCGGCGGGGTGGTGCCCGACGCCACGTGGGACGAGAATTGGCGCAACATCCAGGCGGTGGCGGCCCTCGCGGCGAAGCTGGGGCTGCGACTGGTGACTTTCCACGCGGGATTCCTGCCGCACGAGGAGACCGACCCGGATTTCCGCAAGCTGCTCGAGCGCATCGACCGCATCGCGGGGGTTTTCGCGCGCGACGGTATCGCGCTCGGTTTCGAGACCGGACAGGAGACGGCGGAGACGCTCGCCGCGTTCCTGCGCGTGCTCGGCCGCAAGGACGTCGGCGTGAACTTCGACCCGGCCAACATGATCCTTTACGACAAGGGCGAACCACTCGCCGCCCTTCGCACGCTCGCGCCGTGGATCCGCCAATGCCACCTCAAGGACGCCCGCCGCACGCGAGTTCCGGGCACGTGGGGCGAGGAAGTCGCGGTCGGCGCCGGCGAAGTCGACTGGGCGGCATTCCTCGGGACACTCGACGCACTCGGGTTCCACGGCGACCTCTGCATCGAGCGTGAAGCCGGCACGCAACGGGTCGCCGATATCCGCGCCGGTCGCATGCACCTCGAGTCAATCGTACGCTGAGCCTCCTCTTTCAACATGGTTAACGTCGCCGTCGTCGGTCTCGGATTCATGGGGGTCACGCACCTCCGCGCGTACCTCCGCCTGCCCGGGGTCCGCATCGCCGCGCTCTGCGCGTCACGCCATCTCCCGGAGAACGGCGATTTCTCATCCGTTTCCGGAAATATCGCGATGGGAGAGCCCCTGCGGCTCGACATGACCGGCGTGCGCGCCACGAAGGACTTTGAGTCGCTGCTTTCGGATCCGGGAATCGACCTGATCGACCTGTGCGTACCAACCCCGCGCCACGTCGAACTCGCCACCCGCGCGCTGCGCGCCGGTAAACACGTGATCTGTGAGAAACCGCTGGCGCGGACGGCGGCGCAGGCCCGCGAGATTCTGGCCGCGGCGCGGGAAGCGCGCGGTTTTTTCATGCCGGCGATGTGCCTGCGTTTCTGGCCGGGCTGGACGTGGCTGAAGCAAACGATCGACGCCGGCACCTACGGCGCAGTGAAGGCGGCGCGTTTCCGGCGCGTGGGCGAGGCGCCCGCTTGGGGACGGGACGTTTATCTCAACGGTGCGGTATCGGGCGGAGCGCTGCTCGACCTGCACATCCACGACGTTGATTTCGTGCAGCACCTGTTCGGGCGTCCAAAGGCAGTCTACGCGCAGGGCGTGGGCTTCCACAGCGGGGCGATCGACCACGTGGTCGCGCAGTACACGGTCGCCAACGGAGCCGCCGTGAGCGCCGAGGGAAGTTGGGCGATGGCGACAGGCCACGGCTTCAATATGGCGTACACGGTGGTTTTCGAACGGGCCACGGCAGACTACGACCTCGCCCGCGGCACTGATGCGCTGAAAGTCTTTGAGAGCGGAAGCGGCGGGCGGGTGGTGCCACCGGAACCTGGCGACGGCTACCTTGGCGAGCTAGGCTACATGGCGGAGTGCATCGAAACGGGCCGCGCGCCCCGCCACGTCACCGCCGAGGACGGCGTGTCCGCGGTGGAAATCTGCGAAGCCGAAGAGGAATCGATCCGCACCGGCCGTCCGGTCGCCCTCCCATGACCCTCCCGCGCATTCTAAGGGGTCAGGGCGTTCGTTGTTCAAAAATGCCCGCCCCTTACCACCCTGGAAAAACGTTGAACGCCCTGACCCCTTTGAGCCCGACCCGTAAGGGGTCAGGGCGTTCGTTGTTAAATGGAGCCAGCCGTTTTCGGTTCCCGAACATCGAACGCCCTGACCCCTTAGCGCGGGTTCTGGAATTAGGGAGAACGCTCATGGCGGCTATGCTGCTGGGGATAGCACCAGCCGCATCCGCCGCCGCCCCGGCGATCGCAGAGGGTCGCCCTGCCGAAGCCCGTTACGAAAACGGCCGCCGGACGCGGGACGGCATCGGCAAATACTACTTCGGGCGCGAGATCTCCCAGGTCATGGGCCATCAGGGCGCCGGCTGGCTGGAACGGCCCGAACGCGAGCAGGAGGAGCGCACCGACCTGCTGTTGGAAGCACTTAAGCTTCGCCCGGGCGACACCGTGGCGGATATCGGCGCCGGGAGCGGTTATTTCACCTGGAGGATGGCACAAAAAGTCGGCCCCACCGGCGTAATCCACGCGGTGGAGATCCAGCAGGTATTCCTAGATCTGCTGATGGTGAACATGGAGCGGCGCGGAGTAGCCGACCGCGTACGTCCGGTGCTGGGCACGATAGACGATCCCCGGCTCCCGGAAGCGTCCTGCGACTTGATTCTCCTAGTCGATGTGTACCACGAGTTTGACCATCCCTTCGAGATGGCGCGGGCCATGGCACGGGCGCTGAAACCCGGTGGACGCCTGGTACTCGTCGAGTACCGCGGGGAGGACCCCGAGGTCCCGATCAAACCGCTGCACAAGATGACCGAAGCTCAGGTGCGTCGCGAATTCTCGGTCCACCCCGTGCGCTTCGAGCGCAACATCGATGTGCTCCCGCGCCAGCACATCCTGATTTTCCGCCGCGACCCCTGAATCACCCGCCGGACCCGATGGGGTCAGGGCGTTCAATGTTCAACCGGGCCCCGATTCGCCTCCGAAACATTGAACGCCCTGACCCCATGGGGGGGTGGGGTGAATTCGAACATTGAACGCCCTGACCCCTTAGGGGCGGGTCACTTCATGAGGGCGGTGAGGGTCGGGTGCATGGCGTCGGCCCAGAGTTGGTAGCCGGCGGCGTTGGGATGGAGTTGGTCGGGCATGATAGACATCGGGATCTTGCCGTCCTGCCCGAGGAAGACGCGGTTGATGTCGAGGAAACGGACGTTCTTGCCGTCGTCGAGTCGCGCGAGCTCGGCGTTCACGCCGTTGATGATGTCCATCTGCCGCGCGGCCTCGGCGGCCACTTCGGGTGTGATGTTGCCATCCTTGTCGGGCCGCGGCCCACGGGGGAACACGGCGAGGACGAGGACCTTCACGCCGGGAATCTTGGCTCGGATCATCCCGACGATCTTGCGGTTGGCGGCGGAGATCTCGGCGGCGTTGTGCGTGCGGGTGTTGTTGGTGCCGAGCATGAGCACAGCGACCTTCGGGGTCAGGCCGTCTAGCTCCCCGTTCTCGATGCGCCAGATGACGTGCTGCGTCTGGTCACCGCCGATTCCGAAATTCGCCGGCTGCCATTTACCGTAATAGTGCTCCCAGACGTGCGGCGCCTTCGTCCAGCCCTGCGTGATCGAGTCACCGATGAAAACGACGCCCACGGGGCCCGCCTTGCCCCGCGCGAGAAACGATTCGTGCATCTTGCGGAAGCGCCCGCTGGGGTCGGTTTTCTCGATCGCGGCGGAGGCGTCGGGCTTCGGACCCGGGGCGGCGGGAGCGGCGGCGCGAGCAACACCAGTTGCGACAAGACCGGCCAGCAGACCGGCGAACAGGAGGGATCGGGTGTTTTTCATGAGGAAGCGAGGGAAAGACGTCCGAGAGCGGCCGCGGATTCGCTCAAGCCGGCGTCCGCCGCGCGGCGAACAGGTTGTCGGCCGTGTAAAGCGCCAGCGCCGCCCAGATGCAGGCGAAGCCTGGTAGCCGGTGGCGCGCGAAGGGTTCGTGGTAAACCCAGATGCCGATAACCAGTTGCACCGTAGGCGCGAGATATTGAAGGAGCCCAAGCGTGGTGAGCCTCACGCGACGCGCACCGTAGCCGAAGAGCAGCAGTGGCACGGCGGTGACAAACCCGGCGCTGAGAATCAGGAAATGCATCGTGACGTCCACGCGTCCGAGCGCGCCAGAGCCAGTCATATGGCGCCAGAGCAGGAAGCCGACCGCGAGCGGGGCGAGCAGGAGCGTCTCGGCCGCGAGACCGGGAACCGCACCGAGAGGAGATCGCTTCCGCATGAGGCTGTACCCGCCCCACGTGGCCGCGAGGACCAGCGCGATCCAAGGCGGCCGGCCGGCCTGCCAGAACATCAGCGCGACCCCGGTGGCCGCGAGGGCGATGGCGACCCATTGCAGGTGCCGCAGATTTTCGCGCAGCACGAGCCGGCCCGCGGCGACGTTGACCAAAGGCACCAGAAAATACCCGAGACTGGTCTCGATCACGTGCCCGGCGTTCACACCCCAGACGTAGACCAGCCAGTTCAGTGTAAGGAGCGTGCCACTCAACAAGTGGGTCGCGACCGCCCGCGGATCGCGCAACAACGCCGCCAATTCACCGAAACCACCCGTCCGCGCCATCAAGACCGCGAGCAACGCGAGGGACCAGACGTGCCGGTGCGCGATCAGCTCCAACGCATCGACCGCGCCGAGTTGCTTCCAATAGACGGGAACGAGGCCCCAGAGAAAGTAACACAACGCGGCGGCCAGCGCCCCGGAACGGGCCTGCTCCGCAGTGGGACCGGCAGGCGCGCTCACGTTGCGGCCGGCGGAGTCACCCCGCTCACTTCTGGTTCTTCAGCCCGAACTGGTAACGCTCGTCGAACTCGCGACCCGCCTGCGCCCGGGCGGCATCGGCCGCCACGCCCTGCGCGACGAGTTCTCCCGCGCGCTTGTCGACCCAGCGCTGGCGGAACGTCGCCTCAACCTCGCCGGCGATCGCGGTGCTCTCCTTGGCCCGCGCCTTTTTCGAAAACAGGCTGCAGCCGCCCGCGAGCGGCATCAGGGCGATCAGGGTGGCGACGGGGAAAACCTTCTTCATGGAATGCGAGTCGGAGACCGTGAACAGCCGCGCGCCCGACCGCGAGTGAAAGTTTTGCGCGGGGACCGCACGTTTCTCCTCGCCTCGCACCGCGCCACACCGCTCGGTTTTTGCTGTAGCGGGGCCGCCAAACCTCTTTGGCTCGCCGCATGAGCGAAGAGCAGAAGCCCACGCCGGTCCTTCGACTGAAACCTCGCGCAACCCCGGCTTCCTCCGCTCCTCACGAGTCCGCCCCGCCGGCTCCGCCACCTGCTCCCGAATCTACAACTCCGGCTCCAGCCAACGACCCCACACCCAAGGCCGCATCGTCCACTCCGTCGGCTGACTCCACGCCGAAGGTCCGCCTGAAGCCCAGGCTCACCACAGCCGCCCAGGCCGCTTCCGCCGCCGCGGAACCCGCGACTCAGTCACCGGCGGTCGAGCCGCCCGCCCAGCCAACCGCAAGCCCCGTCGTTGCAGCCACACCTGCGCCGGCTCCCACGATCCGGCTCAAACCCAAGCTCTCCGAATCCGTCCCGACGTCGGCGCCTGCCCCCGTCCCCACGCCAGCCGTTGATCGGCCGCCGCCCTCCGCGCCGGCACCGATCGCAGACAACCCACCCTCCCCTGCGGCCGAAATCGCCGCCGCGCTGGCATCCGCCGACCCAGGCTCGAAATTCAAACTGAAGCCGCGCAACGACGCCTCACCGGCCTTACCCGCGCCGGCGACACCAGTGGTCTCCTCCCCCGCGAACTCGTCAGCGCCGGACGAAGCCTCTGCCTCGCTGCCTGCAAAAGCCAAGGCCCCGCCGCCTTTCCCAGTGGCCGCTCCAGCACAAGAAGCGGTGGCGCCGGCCCGGCCG
>JAURJO010000455.1 GCA_030832235.1 Verrucomicrobiota bacterium | reverse complement strand
GCCCTGGTCACCCACCCACCAGGCATAGCGACCGACGGTGGTGGAGGCGGCGCCCGAACCAGGGACGCCGGGCACGGTGATAGGCACGAGCCGGGCCATCACGTCGTTATTCACCCGGCTCGTGTTGGTCCCGACCAAAGCGACGGCGTTGGTGGCATTCATCGCGGCGCCGGGGACCACCGCGCGGGGTTGAAGGACGCCGGCCGAGTTGCGCAGCTCATTCCCGCTGGCCAGCCAGGCGAGCGGAGTCAGCGGATCATTGTCATCGTCATCTGCAGGATCGGCCGGCCAGACGCCGGTGTAGCGCGCCGTCGAGCCCGTGGCGGAGGCCTCCGCGGTGGCGGTGACGCGGGTATCCGGCCCCGCGTGACGCTGGAGCTGGGCGACGGCGAGGTTGAGGGCGAGGAGCGCGTTCTCGCGGGCCTGGGCCTGCCGCTGGGTGTTGCCGGCGGCGGCGGTCTCGATGCGCGTGTAAGAGGCGAGACCGACGAGCAGGAGCACAATGAACGCCAGCAGCGTGACCACGAACAGCAGCGCGAAGCCGCCCCGCGGACCGCGGGCGGAGGCAGGGGCTGAAGCGGGAGGACGGGCGTTCACAACGGTTCGGCGTTGATGACGACGCGACGGGTGTAGACGCGCGACTTCTCGTCAGCAACGCCCCACCACCATTGCTGCGCGTTGTTGTTATACTTCTGCGGCACGGAGAGCGCGGGCGTCTGCACCTTTTCCAAATTCGCGATCTCCTCCACGCCCGCGTCGGTGAGGATACGCACCATCACATCAACGACGTCAGGGAACAGCAGGCGCGGGTTGTATCCGGAGGCGGCGGGCGGCGTGTTCGCCGCCAACGAGGATCGCAGCGGCTGGGGCGAGTTGGTAAGGGCACCAGCGGTCGTCGCGGGAAAGATCAACCGCAGGCCGCCGGGCGCGGTGGTGTCGCGCACGTAGGCGCGGATCCCGAAGTCGATGACGTTGTCGCCGAAAACCATGTCGAGTGTGCGGACGGCCCCCGGCACCTGGACACTGCGGGGGTCGCCGAGCACCGCGCCCGAGTTGGTTGAGGATGAACTCGTCGTGTAGGCGGCGGCGGTGATGGAATAGCCGGACTCGAGCACGCCCGGCCGAGCGCTCGAACTCGTGCCGTTGGCTCCCGGACGCACCTCGGCGCGATGGAGCAAGTAGCCGGTATTCGTGTTGGCCGGATTGGTGGCGGTGTAGCGGCGAATGATCTGGTAGGAGACCGCGACCGGCGCTGATGGGGTTGTGATCGCACCGGCGGTGTTGGTGACCGGTCGGCCGCCGGTGAAGAAACGAAGCCAGACCCCGGCGGTGCCGAAACGGGCCTGGGCGATGCCCGGCGTGGTGAGGTTGAGCGAAATTCCCCCCACCGGCTTCGGATTGCGCGGGGCGACGATCCACATGCCCGTGGCTCCCCCGCTGGCCGCATTCAGGATGTCGGCCGCGAACCACGTGTTGCCGTCATCGCGGAAAATCGCGCCCTGCAGGTCGAGTTGGATCTGATCGAGGATAAGACGGGCCTGGGCGTCGGTGCCGAGGCGGGTCGAGGAACGCGACCAGGACGTGGAGACGCTGGCGACGATTGCAGCGATGAAACCGGCGATAAGCGCGGTGATGCCGGCGGCGACAAGTACCTCGATGAGCGTGAATCCGCCGGCGGCCGGGCGGCGAGAGATGCGGTTTCGAGGTCTCACCGTGAAATCACCCCCGAAAAAAAGATGACGCCCTTGCGACCGTGATCGAACGGCACCGCGCCGCCCGACGTGTTTTGACCGGCCTGTACTGCCACCCCCGGAGCCGTCTGCACGAATGCCGGCCAGCGGACGCGCAGCGTGTAGGCCACATGCAACTCCGCCGGTACGGCGCCGGTGGTGGCGTCGGCCGCCGGCTTGGGCGTGAGCGTGTCGTTGCGGATGAGATCGATCTCGAAGAACTTGTCAGCGTCGAGCATGCGCGCACCGGTCGTGGTGAACCACGCGCGACGATTGGTGGCGGCGTCGTAGATCCCGACGTCGCCGTCGGCGCGACCAAACATCACGGCCGGGTAACGTGTGCCGTCGTTGGGATTGTAGGCGCCGTCGGCGTCCTTGCGGGCCACGACCGTCGTGTCCTGCACCAGCGCCGCCGCCTGGTCGAACGACAGCAGACGCAGCCTAGCGCGAACGGCATCGGCCGCCCGGGCGGCGGCGTCGGTGTCGCTTACCGCCGCGACCGACTTCGTGAGCGGTCCGTAGAGACCGAGAACCGAGATCATGCCGACCGCGAAGATGACCACGGCGGCGATCACTTCGATGAGCGAGAACGCGGCGCGACGGCGTCCTGCGGCAGGGGTGGTGGCGTTGGCGCGCATGGCTCAGAAACCGGTCGCGGAATTGACCATCGAGACCGCCCCGTTGCGGCGGATAAACAAGCCGCGCACGCTGTTCGCGTTGTTGAACCGCGGGAGCGCGTTGATGCCGAGCACCGCCGTCGTAAGGGCGATCTTCGTCGGGTTTCCCGTGGTGTTGGAGACCACCGTGCCATCAGGCGCGAATTCGATGAAGTGGACGCGCCCGTTCTGCCCCTGCTTGCCGAAAAATTGGAGCGCGGCGTTGAGGTTCGATTGCCCGCGGTAACTAAAGCCCGTGAGAGTGGAGACCGTAGAAACCGGTCCGGTAGCGGCGTTGTTCTGCCACGTCACGCCGGTGTTGAGGTGATTCACGGGCACCGGCGAGGGCGGCACGACGCAGATTGGCTCGGGCAGCAACTCGGGGTTGCCCACCGCGACCCACGCGGTGGAGCCGTTCGGCAGCGTGTCGAGGCGAACCACCTGGAGGGCGCGCAGGTACTTGATCGCATCGGCATTCGCGGCGGGCGGCTGCTGGGCGTAGATGAGAAGCCGGGTGTTGGTCTGATGCAGAGCCGCCTGCACGCGCGTGAGGCCGACCAAGCTGGCGACGGAATTCTGCGCGTTTCTGAGCGCGGCGCCCTCGCCTCCCCGGCCGGCGATGGCAATGCCCGCGCCGGCCGCGAGGATAATCACGAGACCGATCACCGTCATGAGCTCGACCAGCGTGAAGCCGGTGCGGCGCTCCGCCCGCGTTTGCTCGCGGCTGTCAGAACCGCCCGTCATTTCCAGCTGAAGATGAAATCGGACGTTGTGCGCGCTCCGGGGGGCAGACTGTAGAACGCGACCCCGAGACGCAAACCTCCCTGTGCCACCGTCGGGATGTCGGGCGTGGTGCCGGAGGTAAGGGGCGCCAGGCGGATTCCGGTGTTGTCGGGCGGGGAAACCGCCGGCGCGGTGGAAATGCTGTCGCCGCCGGTGCCGCCGATTTTGATCGCGCCATCGAGGTTGCGGTCGACGAGCACGGCGATGTCAGTGTTGTCGAACGCATCGCGGATGAGCCCGCGCTTGGCGGTCAGGGCGGCGTCGGTGGTGGCGACAGGCACGATGTCGGTCTCGGTAAACGTGATGAACTGGACGCGACGCGGGTTCTGGGCCTGGGGCGGCGGCGGGGTGCCGGTGGTCGTGGTCGGCAGCGCGGCGCCGTCGCGGCGGGATCCGACGAGTGTCTCGTAGAAGCGGTGGACGGCGGCGAGGTTGGTGCCGCCGACGGTGTTGCCGTTGACCTTGTTCATGCCGGCGCCGGTGGACTCGAAGGTCGGATAATAGCCGTACTCCTGGCGAAACGCCTCGATGGCGGCGCCCCACTGGGCGAATTGCCCGCGGGTCTTGGCCTTCTTCGCGGCGGTGCGCGCCGAGGACGTGGTGGGCACGATGATTGCGGCGAGGATGCCGAGGATGGCGACCACCGTGAGCAGCTCGATGAGCGTGAGGCCGGCGGAACGGCCGGAGATGCGGGAGCGGGTTGCGGCGCGGAGGATCATCGCGTCAGGGGGAGTTGGCGTAGATGTTGTCGAGCATCTCGGCGGTCTGCGTGGCGAGCAGCAAGCCGCTCGTGGGATTGAGGGGGGCGGTCTGGGTGCCGTTGGCGGCGACCTTTTCACCCGCGGAGTAAAGCACGTATCCCGTGGCCTGCCAGAGCGCGGGGTTACCGCTGTTCCGGTAGTAGTAGCAGTAGCGACGCCCCCACGGATCAACGAGGCAGGCGTTCTGCTCTACCTTGGTCGGGGCGGTGCGGCCGTTGCTCACCGGAATGAGAAACTGGTTCGTGAGCGTGCCATTGACGGTGAAACGCGACACCTCGATCAGGTTCGCCCCGCTCAAGGCCCCCATCTTCGCCCCCAGCGCGCCCGTGAGGGCATTGAAGAGTTTGGCTTGTGCCGTCGACGTCCCGGGTCCGGTGCCGGTGGCCGTCGGGGTCGCCGGCGCCTGAGAGAAACCACCCGTCTGCGGGTAATCGCCGTGCAGCGCCTTGAACTGCTCCAGCGCCGAGGACAGCGCCGCGAGTTCCCCGCGGGTACGCGCGATCATGCCCCGCTGTTTGGCCCCGCGGATCGCCCCGACTGCCAACGTCGCAAGGATGGCAACCACCGCGATCACCGCCAGAAGCTCCAGCAAGGTGAAGCCGCCGGCGGCCGACTCGCGGCAGCCGCGCACGGGAAGTCGGCGACGGAAGCCGGGTTGCGCAAACGGCATGAGGGAAAGGACGTGAGTGAAGCGCCAACGTTACAACCGCCGCAACAGGTTTCTCGGTTGCGGTGCGAACCGCCGCGCGAAGGGCGAAGGAGCGGCGTCCCTCAGGGCACGGCGTAAGGGAGGGAGGCGTTGACCTCTCCGCCCCGCGACCGCTGTCTCGCGATCATCCCGTTCGACCGTCCCATCGGCACCTCCGCGTCACCCCCGCCCCATGCCCTTGTTCCTTGGCTTTGCTCTCCAGCTACTGGCCCTCGCCGGACCGCTCGTCGCGTCGATCCCCGCTTCGGAGCGGGAAAGCGTTTGGCGACGGGACATCCGGATCGCCCTGCAAGTGTCCGATCCCCTGCCTGAACTTTCCCCACAGGTGCACGGGAGCTTCGACCCGGAGCCGGGAATCGTCGCGGAGCGCGTCACGTTCGGCACGCAGTTCGGCCTCCGCGTCCCCGCCATCCTGTACCGGCCCCGCGAAACCGCGGCACCGGCCCCGGCGCTGATCGTCGTCAACGGCCACGGCGGGGACAAATTCAGCTGGTACGCCTTCTACACCGGCGTGGCCTACGCCCGCGCGGGCGCCGTGGTGCTCACCTACGACCCCGCGGGCGAGGGTGAGCGCAACCGCGACCGCCTTTCCGGCACCCGGGCCCACGACAAGATCGAGCCTCCCGAGGAACTCGCACGGCGCCTCGGAGGCCTGATGGTGACGGACATCATGCAGGCGGTTTCGTACCTCGGCACGCGACCGGAGGTCGATCGGACCCGGATCGCCGCGGCCGGCTACTCGATGGGCTCGTTCATCCTTTCGCTGGCCGGAGCGGTGGACACCCGGCTCCGCGCCTGCGTGCTCGTCGGCGGCGGCAACCTCGACGGACCCGACGGCTACTGGGACCGGTCCAAACCGATGTGCCAGGGCACTCCTTACCGTTCCCTCTCCTTCCTCGGGGACCGGCCCGCGGTGATCTACGCGCTTCACGCCGCCCGCGGCCCCACCCTCATCCACAACGGTCTCGAGGACACGACGGTCTCCGTGACAACCCGCGGGGAGGAGCACCTCATGGCGGTCCGTGCTCGCGCGACTGCCCTGCGCGGCAACGAGACGGGGATGTTCGACCTCGGCTGGGTTCCCGCGGCCGGACACCGGCCGTACTTCGTGACGAAGGCCGTGGCCCGCTGGCTCGAGCGCCACCTTGATTTCCCGCGCTGGGACGCGGCCGCCCTCGACGCGTTGCCGGAGACCCACATCGGCACCTGGGCAAGCGAGCGCGGCGTGCAGATCGACCGGTCCTACGCGACCGAACTGCGCGAGGCCGGCACCCGTGCGATCGGCACGGGTGTGCCCGGTTTGCGCCGCGAGGATTTGTACGCGCTGCCCGCCGCCGAATGGACCGCTCAGAAGGATCGCTTCATCCACGAAAGCTGGCTGCGGGAGGCGAGGAGCAAAATCTCCTCCGCTCCCTGAGGCGCTTGGCGGACTCGCTCACCTCGCGCGCCAGACGCAAAAAAACCGGCGCGACGGGCGCGCCGGTTTGAATCGCAAGGCGAGGCGGATGCCCCCGATCACTCCTCCGACTGGAGCGCCGCGACGACGCTGAAGTCCTCGAGGGTGGTGGTGTCGCCCTTCACTTGGCCGCCGGCGGCGATCTCCTTGAGGATACGGCGCATGATCTTTCCGCTCCGCGTTTTCGGGAGACCCGCGGCGAACCGCACGGCATCGGGCCGCGCAAGCGAACCGATCTCCTTCGCGACGTGGGCGCGCAATTCCTCTTTGAGAGCGTCGCTCGCCTGCTGGCCGGCCTTGAGGGTGACGAACACAACGAGCGCCTGACCCTTGAGCTCGTCGGGACGGCCGACCGCGGCGGCCTCGGCCACTGACGGGTGCGACACCAGCGCGCTCTCCACCTCGGCGGTGCCGATGCGGTGACCGGAGACGTTGAGCACGTCGTCGATGCGGCCGACGATCCAGAAGTAACCGTCGGAGTCCTGCCGCGCGCCGTCGCCCGTGAAATAAACGTCGGGCCGGCCGGGAAACTCGCTGAAGTACTGCCGCTGGTAGCGGTCGTCGTCGCCCCAGAGCGTGCGAAGCATGGACGGCCACGGCTTCATGATGGCGAGCTTGCCGCCGGAATTGCGCGGGACCTCCTGGCATTTCTCGTCGACCACCTTGGGCACGACGCCGAAGAACGGACGAGTGCCGGAGCCGGGCTTGGTCGGCGTGATACCCGGGAGCGGCGTGATCATGATCGAGCCGGTTTCGGTCTGCCACCACGTGTCGACGATCGGGCAGCGTTTCTTGCCGATCATTGTGTGGTACCACATCCAGGCCTCGGGATTGATCGGCTCGCCGACGCTGCCGAGCAGACGGAGCGAATCGAGCCGGTGGCGCAGGACGTAGTTGTCGCCCCAGCGCATGAACGCGCGGATCGCGGTGGGCGCGGTGTAGAGGATGGTGAGACCGTGGCGGTCGATCATCTCCCAGAAGCGGTCCGGCTCCGGTTGATTGGGCGCGCCTTCATAAATGAAGACCGTGGCGCCGTTGCTCAGCAGGCCGTAAACCACGTAGCTGTGGCCGGTGATCCAACCGATGTCGGCCGAGCAGAAGTAGCGATCGTTCTCCTTGAGATCGAAAACGTAGTGGGAGCTCAGCTTCGCGCCCAGCAGGTAGCCGGCGCTGGTGTGGAGGACGCCCTTGGGCTTTCCAGTCGAGCCGCTGGTGTAGAGGATGAAGAGCGGATGCTCGGAGTCGAAGGCCTTGGCCTTGTGGGTGTTCGGGGCGCCAACCCAGGCGTCCTTCCACCATACGTCGCGGCCCTCGACCATGTTGATCGGGTTACCGCAGCGTTTGACAACGATGACGGACTGCACGGACGGCGTGCCCTCGAGGGCCTTGTCGACGTTGGCCTTGAGTTCGATGACCTTCCCACGGCGCCAGCCGCCGTCGGCGGTGATGACGAGCTTGGCTTTGCAGTCATTGATGCGGTCCTTGAGCGACTCGGGGCTGAATCCGCCGAAGACGACCGTGTGGATGGCCCCGACGCGGGCGCAGGCCAGCATCGCGACGACCGCCTCGGGGATCATCGGCATGTAGATGGCAACGCGGTCGCCCTCACCCACTCCCATGTTCTGGAAGATGTGGGCCACGCGGCAGACATGAAAATGGAGCTGCTTGTAAGTGATCGTGCGAACGTCGCCCGGCTCCCCCTCGAAGATGATCGCGGCCTTGTTCTCGCGATGGGTGCCGAGGTGACGGTCGAGGCAGTTCTCGGCGACGTTCAGCTTGCCGCCGGTGAACCACTGCGCGTGCGGCGGGTCCCATTTCAGGGCCTTCTTGAACGGCTTGCGCCAGACCAAGTGCTCCTTGGCCTGCCGAGCCCAGAACTTTTCTGGGCTATTGACAGACTCGGCGTAGAGCTTCTTGTACAGAGTCTCGCTCCCAAGATTGGCTTGGGCTTTGAACTCGGCCGAAGGCCTGAACTTCCGGGATTCCCGGGAAACTGAGGTAATCGTCTGATCTGGCACGTGCGTGTCGGATTAAGGGTTTAAGGGCACAGCTACCGCTCTTATCCCGCGCAGAGTTTTCAAAGCGTCAAGTCTCGGGACCCACCGCACTTACGTTTGTCATGGAAAAGAAATCCGCCCCGGCCCAGGCCGAATCCACACCCGTCGCCGCGACCCCGCCGCCGAACGCGGGCGAGCAACCCGCCCCCGCCGCAGCCTCCCCAGGCGCGGCGCCGGCCCCCGCCCCGGTCGAGAACACCATCCGCGTCGAGGGCGTGCTCGACATCGATTTCCAGCGCGGCGGCAACGGCCAGCTGATCGATCTCAAGCGCGGCTGCAAACGCCGGCCGACGGACACCTTCGTGCCGAAGGAACTGATCCGCCGCTTCAAGCTGCGCGCCGGGTCCGTGATCGGCGGCACCGCTTTCCCGCCCGACGGCCGCTTCCCGAACCCCAAGATGCGGTTCATCGAGACCGTCGACGGGGTGCAGCTGGAGAACCGCCGCGCGCTGTTCGAGTTCACCACGCTCACGACCATCTCGCCGAACCAACACCTGAAGATGGAGATGAAGGACGGCCGGCTCACCACGCGCGCGGTCGACCTCTTCTGCCCGATCGGCAAGGGCACCCGCGGCTTGATCGTCGCCCCGCCGCGCACCGGCAAGACCACGCTGCTCCGCGACATGGCCCTCGGGGTGCTCGAGAACAATCCCGAGTGTCACGTCATGATCCTCCTCATCGACGAGCGCCCGGAGGAAGTGACCGACTTCCGCCGCAGCGTCGCCGCCGCCGAGATCTGGGCCTCCTCCAACGACGAGCAGATCGAAAACCACATCCGCATCGCCGACCTTTGCATCGAGCGCGCCAAGCGCCTCGTCGAGGCCGGGCGTGACGTCGTGCTCTTCGTCGACTCGATCACGCGCCTGTCCCGCGCCCACAACACCGCCCGCAACTCCGGCCGCACCGGCTCCGGTGGTCTCGACGTCCGCGCCCTCGAAAAGCCGCGGCAGCTCTTCGCCACCGCCCGCCGCACCGAGGAGGCCGGCTCACTCACCATCGTGGCGAGCGTGCTGGTCGAAACCGGCAGCCGCATGGACGACGTCATCTTCCAGGAGTTCAAGGGCACCGGCAACATGGAGCTCGTCCTCGACCGCAAATGCGCCGAGATGCGCCTCTGGCCCGCCATCAACATCGGCGCCTCCGGCACCCGTAAGGAGGAACTCCTCATCGAGGCGAAGACCCTCGAGGGCATCCATTTCTTCCGCCGCGCGCTCGTGCAGCAGAAGATCGAGGAGGCGACCGACACCATGATCGCGCGTCTTTCCAAGACGAAGTCCAACGCCGAGTTCCTCAAACTCATCGCGCGTTGATCGATCCGGGGCGTTTACCTCTTGCCCCTCCCCGCAATCTTCTGAAAATCACCGTTTCCCCGGACGCCCGACCGGCGTCTCCAGATCACCGCAAACCACCGCATGCATAGTTTCTCCGAGCAGTGTCTCGACATGGCCCGCTCGATGTTGGCTCACAACATCGGCTCGATTCAGCCCGACGGCACCGTCCTTCCCGCCCACAACGAACAGTCCCGCCCCGACGAACCCGGCCACGTGGCCTTCGCGCTCGGAGAGTTCTACCGCGCCACGGGTGAAACCACGGTTCAGGGTCACGACATCGTCGATCTCGCCGCGCGCTGCATCACCGCCCAGATGTTCACCGAGCCGGCCGCCGAGAACGGCCTGGCCTACGCCGCGCTCGGGCTGCTCGCCTTCGGTCCCTCCAAGGAGCGCAACCCCGTCTGGGAGCGCCTCGTCGAGGAGACCCAGCAGCGGATCGACAAGGCCCTGCTCCACCGCAGCGACTACG
>JAURJO010000454.1 GCA_030832235.1 Verrucomicrobiota bacterium | reverse complement strand
TGCAGCTGCCGGATGCCGGAACATTGCACCGGGACCGCGGTGGCATCGTTGCAATCGCTGCCGTACATGAGCTTGTCCTGGTGGCGGAGGAGGAACGCGGCGCCGTGCTCGGGGTCGCGGGCGAAGGCGCCGAGTCCGGAGCCGGCCGAGAGATCGCCGTACATGTTGGGGTAGTCGCGCAGGTATTTGTCGGTGAGCCCGCCCGCCTTGACCTTGCCGGTGGGGTAGAGGTTGCGCGGGTCGTCGACATTCGCGGCGTCGATGTTGGCCCACCAGGTCTGCGCGTGACCGATGAAGTTGGTTCTCGGATACTTCGCGAGCATCCGGTGGAAGCGGTCGAAGCCGTGGTTGTAGCTCCCCGTCTGCCAGTGCATGAGGATCGGCACGTTGTAGGCGGCGGCCAGCTCGTAGAGTCGTTGCATCGCGGGCGAGTCGCTCTCCACGCCGAACTTCTGCTCGCCGATGACGACGGCCCCTAGCTTCAGGTACTTCTCGATCACGGCGGGCGCCTCATCGAGGTCGCTGACCTCGTTGGCGCCGAAGACGAACTCACCCGGGTGACGCTTGGCCACGGCCATGCAGTCCTCATTTCCGGTGCAGGTGCTGTCGAGTCCGTTGGCGCGGCCGTTGTGGGTGGAGCTGCGGATCACGGGACGGCCGGAGGGCAGGAGGATGGTCGTGGTGATGCCCAAGCCGCGTTGGTGGCTGACGAGTTCGTCGTCGTTGCGCGGGCGCGGCAGGATCGGCGCGTACGTCGTCTTGTCGCGGCCGCCGCCGTAATTGGTATGCTGGTGGATATCGATGATCGGCTCGGCCGTTGCGGCGGCGGGCAGGCGGGTGGCGGCGATCGCGGCCGCGGTGGCGACGAGGAATTGGCGGCGGGGGAGCGGGGCGGGGTGTTGCATCGCCGCACAGCTTGCGTCGCGACGTTATCGGGGAAAAGGCGGATTTTCCGAGAACGCGAAGCGGGATTGCCAGTGAACGGAGCGGTCCGTAGCAACGCCTCCGAATACTCCCCGAAAATGAAGATACCCTATCGAATCCTGTCGCTCCTCGCCCTGCTCGCACTGCTGCCCGCTTTGCGGGCCGAGCTCAGACTGCCCGCTGTGATCGGCGACCACATGGTCCTTCAGCGCCGGCAGGCCAATCCCATCTGGGGTTGGGATACCCCGGGTGTGAAGGTCACGGTCGCGTTCGCCGGCCAGACCCACACCGCCACGGCGGGATCCGACGGTCGCTGGACGGTGAAACTCGCCGCGCTTGAGGCGAGCGCCGAGCCGCGGTCGATGCGAATCAGCGGCTCCTCGACGCGCGAGGTGAAAGATGTGCTCGTCGGCGAGGTCTGGATGTGCTCCGGCCAGTCGAACATGCAGTGGTCGTTGTCGCAGGCTTACAACGGGGACATTGAGGCGCTCGCCTCCGCGTTCCCGAACCTTCGCATCATCTCGGTGCCGCAGGTCGGCACGCAGGAGCTGCAGAAGGACTTCAAGGGCCAGTGGGAAGCGGCTACTTCAGACAATGTTAAGAGTTTCAGCGCGGTCGGTTTTCTCTACGGCCGCTACCTGCACGAGATCCTCAAGGTTCCGGTTGGCCTGATCGACAATGCTTGGGGTGGTTCCGCGGCCGAGGCGTGGGTGCGCCGCGAGACGATCGAGAAGGATCCGCGTTTCGCCGCCCTGATGAAGTCGACGCGTGATCGCGAGGCGCAGCTCAAGGGCGACCAGCCGCGACTCGACCACGAGGCGGCGATGGCCAAGTGGAAGGAGGCCTCCGCGAAGGCAAAGGCTGCCAAGAAGGAGTCTCCGCGCCAGCCGCAGTCGCCGCTCGCCTGGCTCAGCGGCAATGCACGTCCCGGCAATATTTTCGCGGGAGTCGTGAATCCGACGCTCGGTTACGGAATCAAGGGCGTGATCTGGTACCAAGGGGAGTCCAATGCGTCCCGCGCGGTCGAGTACGCCGAGCTGTTCCCGTTCATGATCGAGCAGTGGCGCAAGGAGCAGGGGCAGGGGGATTTTCCGTTCTACTGGGTGCAGCTGGCGGACTTCCGCGACGAGAAGCCGGAGCCGGGTGAAAGCGACTGGGCCGAGTTGCGCGAGGCGCAGACCCGCACGCTGCGGCTGGCCCGGACCGGTCAGGCGGTGATCATCGACGTCGGCGAGGGGCGCGATATTCATCCCCGCAACAAGCAGGAGGTCGCCGCTCGCCTTGTGCGCTGGGCTCTCGCCAACGATTACGGGATGAAGGTGCCGTTCCGTAGCCCGGAGTACCGCAGCGTGGCCTTCGCCAACGGCAAGGCGACCGTGACCTTTGATTGCTTTGGAAGCTCGCTGCGCGCTTTCGACGTCGCCGCGGCGCGCGGATTCGCCGTTTGCGGCGAGGACAAGGTCTGGCGCTGGGCGACCGGCAAGGTCGTCGCGCCCGACAAGGTGGAACTCTCGTGTGAACAGGTGTCGGCGCCGATCGCGGTGCGTTACGCGTGGGCCGACAACCCGGTCTGCAACCTTTTCTCCGCCGACGGGCTGCCGGTGACGCCGTTTCGCACGGACGATTTCGATCCGATCACGAAGCCGAAGCCGGCCGTGAAGTGATGGTTGAATAAGTCGCACCGCTTGGCGACGGCGGGTTTCAAGCCTTGCCGTCGCCACGGTGACGATCGGTGGCCGGGGTTGCCGCGATCGCGATTACCCGGAAAACCGTTGCGGCGGCCGGAGGCGGACGCTTCGTTGCTCCGCTTTATGAAGCTCTGGTCCCAGTTTTTCGTCCCGACCCTGAAGGAAAGCCCGGCTGACGCCGAGATCGCCTCCCACAAGCTGCTGGTGCGCGCCGGTCTCGTCCGGAAGCTGGGCGGCGGTCTTTACACGTACATGCCGCTCGGGCTGCGGGCTCTCCAGAAGATCACACAGATCTGCCGCGAGGAGATGGACGCCGCGGGCGCGATCGAACTGTGGATGCCCCACGTGCATCCGGCCGAGCTTTGGGAGCAGGGGCCGCGTTGGGCGGCCGCGCGCGAGATCATGTTCCGTGCCGACAGCGCCGGCGACGGCAAGCGTCCTTCGAAGGATCCCGAGTTCGTGCTCGGGCCGACGCACGAGGAGGTCATTACGCCGTTGGTGAAGGCGGAGATCACGAGCTACCGCGACCTGCCGAAGAACTTTTACCAGATCGCGACCAAGTTCCGAAACGAGATCCGGCCCCGCTATGGCCTGATGCGGGCCCGTGAGTTCATCATGATGGACTCCTACTCGTTCGACACCACGGACGAGGGCGCGGTGCGCAGCTATCTCGCGATGAAGGCGGCCTACGAGAAGTTCTTCCGGCGCGTCGGCACG
>JAURJO010000453.1 GCA_030832235.1 Verrucomicrobiota bacterium | reverse complement strand
TCGCACGCATTTCGTTAAGGAGGTCGGTCCGGCATTTCCTGACGAAACGCATCCCGTGTAGCCGCGGCCGCCCGCCGCGGACCATGCCGAAACCGTGACCGTGGGATATCTTCACTAGGGAAACGCGATTCCGGCGTACAGTAATACGACTCACGCAGGTGAACGCGACGGTGGCGTCACCGAGGGGAATTCTCCTGAGAAGGCGCGATTTCCGGTACGTGCAGTTCGGGCCGCGCGGATGAACGTGTCGTTCCTTGAACGCCTGCCTCCTCGTTTCCGTAATTTCTCGGCAGCTAGAGGCTCGAAGCGGATCGAGCCCGGAGCAGCTTCAGCCGCTGCAGTCAGGCCGGGGAGGTCTCGTCGGAGCGCTGGGCGGCTTGGCGCTCGCAAATGAACGTGTGAACCTGGTCGGCCAGTTTAGCGAGGAGCAGCAGATCCTCGCGGCCGAACGTGTCGGTGTCCTGGAATTTCTTCTGCTCATCCAGGTAGGTCCGCGCGAACTTCACATTATGGTAGGTGCGGTCCTCGGCGCTGTTCTCCCACACCGCGGCCTTCATGCGGCCGAGGCGCAGGGTCTTGACGGGGGCGCTGCCGCCGCCGACGGAGGTGGAGCCGCGCGAGGCGGGAGGAGTGGAGCCGAAGCGTTGGGGAGATGTTCTCATGGGTGGTAAGGTTGTTCGCCGGCCACTTTGCGGTGCGCCCGGCGCGGGCCAATGTGGCCTTGTACCGGAAAACCGGTACGCGGCGGGATGGATTCCAGAGGCAGGGACAAGCTTTGTCCCACCCTATACCCTAGGATCCTCAACATGAACTCCAACACCCGCCCCTGTTACGGCGTCCTCCGCCTCTCGCCCTCCCGCCTCCGCCAGGCGCGCCAGCTTTGGGAGTCCGTCGAAATGGCGCCCCGCGCGCGCCTCCTTGCGCTCGTCCCGTTCCCGCCCCTGCCCGCCGCGTTGCGTCGCGAGCGACGTCCGCTGGCGGCCTGAGCGGTGAAATGTCTCCGGGCCTGATTTTTCCGGCGCTAGGTTTCCTCCACTCCGAATGCCAAAGCGGGAGTGAAGGGAACTGCGGAACGGTTGTGGCCGCTCATCAACGGTTACCGCGATGGAGACCGATCTTGCGGTCGTGGTCGGGGCCGGGTGGCGCCGGGAGTTGCCGGATGGGTTCCACGAGGGTCGCCAGTTGCCGGTCGTGGGTGCCGCCGTGGGCGTCGAGTTCGGATAGTTTCGCGGCCAGCGGGTCATGATTGTTGAGCATTCGCCGCGGGCGCACGCTCCGGCGCGCACGGTATGACCCGGAATTCGGGGTGTGCGGCCGGAGGCCTCATTGAGGAATCTGGCTGTAAAATTTCGGTGTCATCGCGTGCCCGATGAGGGCGGACGAATCGCCTTAGCCGCCCTGTCTTGCGGGTTGGTCGAAACCTCGCGAACCTTACACCATGCTCTCCACGGTCATAATCCGGGTGGCGCGCCGGAGTATCAGGCAGACGCTTAGTTCGATCGCGCTCATTACCGTTGCGGCGTCGGCCGCGGAACCTGTGCCGCGTAATTGGGTGGTGGATGGTGTGCGTCGGGAGGCGTTGGTGCATGTGCCGGTGGCTGCCGGAGAGCCCGCGCCGCTCGTCTTTGTTTTCCACGGCCACGGAGGTACGGCCCGCAACGCGGCGCGCACGTTCTCGATCCACACGCATTGGCCGGAGGCCGTGGTCGTTTACCCGCAGGGGTTGAACACACCGGGTCGACTCACGGACCCGGAAGGGCGCAAGGCCGGTTGGCAGCACGGACCGGGTGAGCAGGGTGACCGCGACCTTAAGTTTTTCGACGCGATGCGGGCGGAGCTGAGGCGGGAGCGCGCGATCGATGACGCACGCGTGTATTCGACCGGACACTCCAACGGCGGCGGATTCACTTACCTGCTCTGGGCGAAGCGTGGCGACGTGCTGGCGGCGGTCGCGCCCTCGGCGGCCGCCGCTCGGGCCGCGCGCGGAGAGCTTGCGCCGAAGCCGGTCATGCATCTCGCCGGCCGCCGGGACGAGCTGGTGAAGTTCGCGTGGCAGGAGGAGACGATCCGCGCGCTACGCCGATTGAACTCCACCAGGGAAGGCGTGCCTTGGGCGTCGAACTGCACGCTCTATCCCTCGGAACGCGGTACGCCCGTGGTGACCTTCATCCACGACGGCGCGCACGCGTTCCCCCGCGAGGCGCCGCCGCTCATCGTACGGTTCTTTCGAGAACACCAACGGCCCAAGTCTCCCCGGGAATAGTCGAGACCGCCTTTGAACCACCCCAAACCGCGCGGTGGTCAAGTGCTCCGCGCCGCGCCAGTCGCGGGTGATCGACGCCGGAGCCGAGTTCCGTTCACGCGAAAAGGTTCAAGGGATCGAGCGTAAATCCTGGGAACGTGACGGCCAGGTTCGCCGGGTTGGCGCCGTGGCGGGCGAGCACGGAGCTCAGCACGTTCCGGTAATTGTTCAGCACCGGCAGGTCACCGTAACCGTCCAGCGTGCCGCGGCGCTCAAGCTTATCGGGCGCCAGCCCGTGCCAGACCCCGTGCATCCGGCCTCCCGCGACGCCGCCGCCGAGCACCAGCATCGCCGATCCGCGGCCGTGGTCCGTGCCGAAGGCGGAGTTCTCCTCCACGGTGCGGCCGAACTCCGTCATCACCACCACTGTCGTCGTCGCCATCCGCCGTCCGAGATCACGCCGGAACGCCGCCAATCCTTCCGCCAGCCGGCCGGCCAGCGACTCCACCTGGCCTTGCTGCGCGAAATGCGAATCCCATCCGGGCAAATCGATCGATGCGGCCTCCAGCCCGACATCCGCCTTGATCAACTGAGCCAGGCGGGCGAGTCCCGCCGAGAATTCATCGCGTCCATACACCGCGCCGTGGTCCGGCGGGCGGGGTGACGTGCGCAAGGCCTCGATGCGCACCAGCGCGTCGAAGGTGTCCCGCGCGGCCGCCCCGAGTCGTCCGCGTTCCATCGCGTAGAGGCGCTCGAGCTGCGTGCGGAACGCCGGCGTGCCTCCGCCGAGCGTGAAATCCTCGAAGCTCTGCATCACCGACGCGGTCGGCGCCCCGAGCAGGCACTCCGGAAGCGCCTTGCCCACCGCCACGCACGCGAGCGCGCCGGCGACGGCCGGGGGCCGGGTGCGCAGATAACGCCCGAGCCAGCCGCCCGCGGCCACGCCGCCGTGCTCCATCAGGTCCTGTGCCTCGAAATGCGAGCGGGTGTCGTCCTCCATGCCGCACGCGTGCACGATCGCCAGATCGCCGTCGCGCCACGCGCTTTCCAGCGGACGCATCCTCGCGTGCAGGCCGAAATGGCCGTCGAGCCGCACGCCGTCCTTCGCCGCCGCCGCCAGCCGGGGCCGCGCGCGATGAAAATGATCGTCTCCCACCGGCGGGACCAAGGCGAGACCGTCAGCTGCACCCCGGAGGAAAATGATCACCAGCGTCCGCCGCTGGTCGCCGTTGCCACTGATGACTGCCTGCGTCGCCATGGGTCAGCAGGATTGAAACGCCGGTGACGCCAGCAGCAGCGCCAGGCCGGAGCCGGATTGATGATAAGCGACGCGCTCGGCCTCCGATGGCCGCCGCCCGAGCACGGTCGCCATGAGGGCGTCATCGCCTCCGAGTTTCTCCTTGAGATCGGCGGCGTCCACGGTCGACCCGCGCACGCGGCCGCCGACCAGCGCCGTGGCGAAGTTCCAGCGCCACAACAGGGTGTTCTGCCAGTGCGTGGCCTCCTCCGGATAACCATCGGGAGTGGCCCAGCGGAACGGCGCGTGTCCAAGGCGCACCAACGCGTCGAGCACGTCGCGCGAGGCGTCGGTGCGGGCGTTGGTGGCGCGCAGGGCGGAGACGACGTAGTGAAACGGTCGCTTGAACTTGGCGGCTCGCGTCGCGGGTGCGTTGAACTCCGGCGTGGCGAAGAGCGCGCGCAGCGCGGCGGGGATGGATCCGCCGGCGGCGGTGAACGCCGCGGCGACGGCCGCCATGGCGGTCTCCGGGGGCTCGTCAGCGATGAAGCGCCGACAGAGCTTCCAGGCCAGATGACGCGCCGTCGCCGGGTGCGCCGCCACGATGTCGAGCACGCGGTCGAGGTCGCCCGCGCCCAACCCCGCGGGGATTTCGTGACCCAGCACGCGTTTCGGACCGTCGTCATGCAGCCGCTCGACGAACTCCACGCGGCCGCGCAGGAAGCGTTTACGATCACGCACGGTCCAACCCGTGAGGCAGCGCGCCACCTCCAGGACGTCCTGTTGCGTGTAGCCGCCGTGGACGCCCAGTGTGTGCAGCTCGAGCAGCTCGCGGGCGTAATTCTCGTTGGGGCGGTCGCCGCTTCCGGCGCGTCGGTTCACGCGCCCGTCGAGGTACCACAGCATCGCCGGGCTCACCGCGCTGGCCCGCAGCAACATCCGGAAATCCCCCAGGGCGTGCGCGCGGATCACGTCGCGATCGTCGGCGGCCTTCAGCCAGCGCGACTCCCCCTTCGAGGGGTCGATGTTGAAGTGATCGGTCCAGAACTGGACCATCACCTCGAGCAACTGGCGTTCGCTCAGCACGGCACGGAGCAGGGTCGCGCGGGACAGATCCTCAAGCAGGGTCTTGTCCTTGAACTCGTACAATTCGCCGACGCGCGTCGACTGGTGATCGAGCGCGGGAAACATGCGTGCGAGCGGATCGGGGGCTCCGGCATCGCGCGGCAGCAAGCTGCTGCGCGGGTCCTCCAAGTGATCGAAACCGCGACGGATCACACGGTCGCACACGCGGTCGTCGATCCGGTCCGGCGCCAGTTGCTCCTCGATAAACGCCGGTACCCCCATCGCTGCGACGCGTCGGTGGTCACCGGGTCGCGCGCCGAACGTCAGCCGGTTCAACACGTGGGAAATCGGGTCGATTTCCGGGGCGCCGGGCGGCGTGAGATCACCTTCGAGTGGACGATGCGTCGGCAGGCCGATCCGCCGCCGGACGTCATCCCCGGCGCGGCCGCAGCCCGCTCCGGTCGCGAGGATCGCGCCGGTACCAGCGGCGATGAATTGTCGCCGGGTCGGCCTCATTCCGCGTTCGCAGGAGGATTGACGGTCGTTTTCCCGCGGCCGGCCAGCAGCAGCGCGCCGAGGCCGGGCACAAGGGTGAGCGGGATCATCACGAGGGAAAGAAACGTGAGCGCGAGCACGATGCCGCCCCGGAGTACACGGCGCCACGGCTCGCCCTCATCACGGGAGGACGCAAGCCCCCGGCCGATACGAAGCGCGAGCCCTGTCGCGCCGGCGAGCATCGCGATCAGCGTGAGGATGAGCAGCACGGCCGAGGCGAGTTTGCCCAGCGGGTTGGTGGACACCCGGCCGATGGTCACTCCCGCGGCGATCAGCGGGATCGCGGCACCCAGCCCGGCGGCGGTGCAGACGAACGGCGAATCGCCCAGCCGCTCGGCGCAGCGCGAGGCGAGGGAAGGGAAGAGCCCAGCGGTCGCCAGCCACACGGCGATGAAAACCGACAACAGCCCGAGGATCACGAGCACCACTGTGAAGACGTCGGCGAGGTTCATGAGGACAAGAAGATCGTTCCCGGGTTGCGAAGGCAACCGGTAGACGTCCCGGGGACCCCGGAGTTGCGCTGGGACGCGACCGCGCGCTCCGCCGGCCTTATTTCTTCTTTCTAGCCGGTTTCTCCGCGGCACCCGGCGGTGTCACGGTTAGCCAAACCCCCGACGTGGACCGGATCAGCAGGTCGCGGTAACCTTGCGGCACGCCGTTGTTGAGGGTGGTCGAGACGAGCTCATGCGAGGCTTTCCAAGAGCCCGAGCCTTCCGCCTCACGCACCCTTACCTCGACGAGTCCGTTGAACGGCGCGGCGTCGGACGGCGCCTTCAACATGAGCGTGATCTCCTTCTGCTTATCGTCTGCCGTCACCTCGGAAGCACTGATGCAGTCGGGTAGTCCCGCCACGGAGGCGACGAGCGTGCCCTTGAATCCCTCGAGCCGGCGCAGCGTCACCTTGATCTCGGCCGATTTTCCGGGTTCGAGCACGCAGCCGGCCTCGTTGATCACCGCTTCGAGCCGTGGACGCGCGGGGCGCACGACGAGTCGGAAAAAATGATCGTTCCCGCCGCGGTGCAGCAGATTGCCGACCGCCGCCGTGTAGGTGCCGTCGGCGGGGGCCTTCCAATCGAGCAAGGGATCAGCACCACTGTTGGCGCCGTCATCATTGCGGGCGAGCTCCTTGCCTGCGGAGTCCCGGACCGCGACCCAGGCGTCCAGCGGCGACCCAAGTGCGACGGCCTGCACAGCAAGCACCAGCTTGTCGCCCTTGGCGGCGGAGAAAATGTGGGTGGACTCCTCACCCGCGCGTGAGATCGCTCCCTCCGCGGTGAAGGGTGGTCGTGGCGCTTCCCGGGCCAGGTCCGTGCGGGCCAGGGCGGGACCTTCCGTCGGCGGCGCGGGTGGCCTTGGGGGTGCCCCGGTGGTAAGGGTCAGCCGGTACACGGCGGCGTCGGATCCGTGCAGACGCACCTCGGCGGTCGCAGGGTGGGCGAAGCCGAAGACCTGCAGCGTGAACCGCCCGCCCGCGGCGGTGGTGAACGTGAGCAACGGGTCGAGGTTGCGGCCATTGTCGTGGTTGAAAGCCACTTCAACGCCGCGCGCGTCAAGGAGCCGCAGCACCGCGTCGACGGGTGAGGCAATGACCTGCGCGTCGAGGATGGCGGTCAGCGTCTGGCCGGCGGTCAGGTCGATCGCGTAACAGTCGACGTCACCGGTCTTGCCCAGCCGGCCGGTGATGACCGCCGGCAGTGCCGGAATGGGCTGAGCCCTCGCGATCTCGTCGTTCGGCTCGACCTCGGCCAGCGGCGGCTCGGTCGCCACAAGGAGGAAGCGCGGGACGCTCGCGCCGGAGGGGTTGAAAAATCGGATGAGGTGCGGGCCGGGAGCGACGTCCGGCGAGACCTCGACGCTGAATTTCCCGCTCTCCTTTTCCGGGCGGAGGACAATTCCCGGCGTGTCCGCCCAGACCGTGGGCGGCCAGTCCGCGAACTTGCCTGCTGCCGCGACCGGCGTGGTGGATCCGGCGGCGACGACCGGCGGGAAAAAAGTCTCGAGCGACGGCGCGGTCGGGCGGGGTTCGGCCGCCGCGACCGGCGGGATCAGCGCGAGCAGGACGGTGAGACGCCGGAGCGGCGGGCGGGGCATGCCGGGAAGACGCCGCGGCCGGCGTTAGGCGAACACTTCCTTGATCAGCCGGCCGTTGTTCACGAGCTGTACGGGACGCCCGGTGTTCGTGTGCAGCATCTGCGCGGGATCGACACCCATCTTGGTGTAGACCGACGCCGCGAAATCTTCCGGACGGTAAATATTTTCCGAGGCGTGGTAGCCCTTCGCGTCGGTCGCTCCCACGACCTGCCCGCGG
>JAURJO010000452.1 GCA_030832235.1 Verrucomicrobiota bacterium | reverse complement strand
AGTAGACGTGCTTGCCGCGCCGCATGGCCTCGATCGAGGCCAGCGCGTGCATGTGGTCGGGGATCGCGACGCACACGGCGTCGACGCCGTCGCCCAGCCGCGCGAGCATGTCACGGAAATCGGTGAAGTGCGGGACGCCCGGGAACTCGGCGTCGACCTTGGCGAAGTGCGCCTGATCGATGTCGCAGAAGCCCACGAACTTCACCTCCTTGTGGCGGCTGAGGTTCTGGATGTCCGTGTAGCCCTGGCCGGTGAGGCCGATGGCGGCGATTTGCACGCGACGGTTGGGGGCGGCGGCGCGGAGGAACGCGGGAAACGCGAGCGTGGACCCGGCGAGGGTGGCGCTTTGGAGAAAACGGCGGCGGGGCAGGGGATTCATGTGGGGTAATTAAGGACGGCGGAAGCTCGGTAGCGTGGTGAGAAGCGCAACCACGAATGGACTCCAATGCACACGAAGAATTTCGCCCGGGAAGGTTCAGGCTTTTGACACGGAGCCCGCAGCGCTGTGTCCGCAATTGAAGCGTTCTTCAGGATCGCTTCCGAACAGCTCCGCGAGGGGGCAACCACGGATGGACACGGATCGACACGGATCAGCAGAGCTTGGTGTAGCCGCGGCCGCCCGCCGCGGACCATGCTGAAACCGCGACGGCCGAAGGCTGTTTCTAAGGCGCCGGACTTTGACCGCGGATTTCTCGGATGGCGCGGATAAAAACCCCATCAATTCCAATCACTCCCTCACGCCTCTTGCTCTGCGACTTGTCCTCCGAAGCCTTTCGTGAAGGAGGAAGCCTGGGTGAAGCAGGGGCCCGCATGCCTTCCGACGTGGCATAGCCTGAATGATGCTTCCGGCGAAGCGAAGTCGCGCCGGGTGTTCCGTGGGCGACTCCGGCGCCTTGGGCCCCGTCCGCCTGGCGCGGACGGAGCCTGCGCGTTCAGCGGAAGGAGCGATGCAGGAACTTCAGGCCCTTCACCGCGATGTCGTTGCGGCGGGGCTCGATCTTGCGCCAGATGGCGGCGGCACGGGCGATGACCTTTACGTCGGTGGTGAACGATTCGATGACGACGTCCCCCTTGTAGCCGACGGACTTGAGCGCCTTGACGATCGAGGGCCACGCGATGTGGTCGCCGCCAGGGGTGCCGCGGTCGCTGCCGCACGCGTGGAAGTGGCCGAGGAGCTTGCCGGCCTTACGGATGGAGGCGGCCTGGTCCTTCTCCTCGATGTTCATGTGGAACGTGTCGAGGTGGAGCTTCAGCGCCGGGGAGCCGACGGCCTTGATCAGGCGCAGGCCCTGGTCGCAGGTGTTGAGGAAGTCGGTCTCAAAGCGGTTAAGCGGCTCGACGCAGATGGTAACGCCCTTCTTGGCGGCGTAGGCGGCGAGCACCTTGAGGTTCTTCACGACGAGCGCCCACTCGACCTTCTGCTGGGCGGGTTCGACGGCGTCGGCCTTGCCCACGACGGAGTAGACGGGGCCGATGAGCGAAGGGCAGCCGAGGATGACCGCCTGATCGATGAGGGCCTTGCAGTACGCCATCGCGGCGGCCTGGTCGGCCTTGCTGCCGCGGAAATCGCGTCCCGGACCCATGCAGGCGCACACGCTGCCGATGGCGATGCCGGCCTTGTCGGCGGCGGCCTTCACCTTTGCGGGGTCGATGTGCGACGGGTCCTCGATCGGAATCTCAACGGTGTCGAATCCCCACTTCTTGAAAGTCTTGAAAAGGGAGACGCTCTTCGTGGTGAAGGGCGACGTGAAGAGGAATGAGTTGATGCCGAAGCGCATGGGGCGATCTGGGAGTTGAGGTTGAGGTTTGTGCGTCGGGAGACGCGACGCGCGTCACGATGGTGGCGGGAAAACGGAGGGCAAGACCGGCCGCGGGGTATGGTGAAAAACCACCGGCCCCGCGCGGGATCCTCAGGCGAGGATGCCGGTGACGACCTTGGCCGGCTCGACGCCGGTGAGGCGCACGTCGAGCCCTTGCGAGCGGTAGCTGAACTTCAGGTGGTCGATGCCGAGGCAGTGCAACAGTGTCGCGTTGAGGTCGTGCAGGTGCACCGGGTCGCGCGTGATGTTGTACGAGAATTCGTCAGTCTCCCCGTAAACCACGCCGCCCTTGATGCCGCCGCCGGCGAGCCAGACGGTGAAGCAGCGCGGGTGGTGGTCGCGGCCGTAATTGGTGCGTGTGAGCGTGCCCTGACTGTAGACCGTGCGGCCGAACTCGCCCGCCCAGATCACGAGCGTGTCGTCGAGCAGGCCGCGTTGCTTCAGGTCCGCGATGAGTCCGTAGCAGGCGTGGTCAGTGTCCCTACACTGGATACGCAGGTGCTCGGGCAGGGTGCCGTGCTGGTCCCAGCCGCGGTGGTTGATCTGGACGACCCGCACGTTGCGCTCGACCAGCCGCCGGGCGAGCAGGCAGCTCGCGGCGAAAGAGCCGGGCTCCTTCACGCCCGGACCGTAGAGATCGAGCGTGGAGTCGGATTCCCCGCTGATGTCGGTCAGCTCGGGCACGCTGGCCTGCATGCGGAACGCCATTTCGTATTGGGCGATACGGGTGAGGGTCTCGGGATCGCCGTGGCGTTCGTGGTTGCGCTGGTTGAGTTTCGCCAGAGCGTCGAGCATCGCGCGGCGAGCGGCGGTATCCACGCCGGCCGGGTTGTCGAGAAACAGCACGGGATCGCCCTGCGCGCGGAGCGCGACGCCCGTGTGCCGCGTCGGCAGGAAGCCGCTGCTCCACATGCGCGTGAACAGAGCCTGGGCCGCGACCTTGGGCGAAAATCGAGGAGTGAGAACGACGAACGAGGGCAGGTCATTGTTGACGCTGCCGAGGCCGTACGAAACCCAGGATCCCAAGCTCGGACGCCCCGGGATCTCACTGCCGGTCATGAGGAATGTGCACGCGGGATCGTGGTTGATCGCGTTGGTGTGCACGCTGCGCACGATCGCGATGTCGTCGACGACCTTGGCCGTCCAAGGCAGCAATTCGCTCACCCACGCGCCGCTTTTTCCGTGCTGCGCAAACTTGAACATCGAGGGCGCCACCGGGAATCGGCTCTGGCCGCTCGTCATCGTGGTGATGCGCTGGCCCTGGCGGATGGAGTCGGGCAACTCCTGGTCGTAGTACTTCTCGAGGGCGGGTTTGTAATCGAGGGTGTCGAGCTGCGACGGACCTCCATTCATGTGGAGGTAGATGATGCGCTTCGCCTTCGGGGCGAAGTGGGGCAGCCCGGTCAGAGGTGGGTGCACGCGGGCGTCGAGCGGGTTGCCGGCCCGGGCGGCGGCCGGGGCGCGTGAAGTCAGACAGCCGAGCGCGACGCCTCCCAGGGCGAGGCCGGAGCCGCTGAAGAACTGGCGGCGGGTCAAGTGGCGCAGGTAATCGAGGGCGGGATTCATGGCCGGGTCAGTTGCGGTTCACCGTCTCGTCGAGGTTGAGCACGAGGTTGGCCACCATCGTCCACGCCGCGAACTCGGGTGCGGGGATGCGATCGGAGGGCTTGGACTCGCCGTTGGTGATCACGCGTCGCGCCGCCTCGGGGTCGCGTGAGAACTGTCCACGATGGGTCTCCAGCGCCGTCGCCAGCAGATTCATCTCGCCGGCGTCGGGCGTGCGTGCGGTCGCGCTGCGGAAGGCGAGGGCGAGACGCTCGGCGTCGGTT